>SCQA01000035.1 GCA_004298725.1 bacterium | reverse complement strand
ATAAGAGGTGTTGTATGCACGGAGACGGCGTTTCTTTTGCCTATGGGTTTTGGTCGCTTGTTGCGATAAACGTGGTAATTTTTCTCTTTTTCACTTTGAGCTTTCTTGCTCCGGTTAAAAAGAGAGAGTGGCGCACAAGCGGTGTAACGACCGCGTTTTTCATAGCCCTTTTCACCGAGATGTACGGCTTTCCTCTGACTATTTACATCCTGACGGCAATTTTTGGAAAAAACTACCCGGCGCTTAACCCGTTCTATCACGAGAGCGGCCATTTGTGGGTAACTTTTTTGGCGGCGGCGTAGTGACGATAGGGGCTATCCACGTTGCCTCTCGTGCTTGCCGGGTTGCTTATTTGCTTTTTTTACATTTTGAAGACGGTATTCACAAGGGGCTGAAATAGCGTTTTATTTTTCATATTCTTATTGTGCGGGAAGATACTTTAAAATATGTGATTTGCTAAATACGACACGCGAAGCATGGTTTGGTAATAGGCACTTGCCTTTGGCCTTGAGATATGAAAAATTATGTTGTCATAATTTGTAAAATGCAACATTAGAGGCTATGGTAAAAGCCTCTATATGCGACACGGACGTTCATGAATAAACGGCGCTGAGTTAATGACGCAGGCGACTTGATAGCGGGGTGTTTAATGGACAACTCTTCGGCAATGTGGCTGATAATCGTAATATGGGTAATTATTGCGGTTGTAGCGATGCTGTTTCTTCAGCGTTCAGGCAGGCGCGGCAAGGATAAGCCTGACAAGTAGGCTTATGCATTTGCCATTGGCTGGCGCTTGGCAACGCGCCTTTATTATAGAATGTTTGTGCGGTTGAGCGATTTATTTTTGTGACAAAATCACGGGAGGCTAACATGATAATTGTAATGGGCGTAATGATGGTGGCAATGGTGGCGTTTATGTGGGGTTCGCACAAGGACAGGCACCCCATGATGGGCGGGCATAATAACGAGCCTATTGTAGAGGAAAAAGCAAAAGCTCCGGTTGAAACGGAAAAACCCAAAGAGGGATTAAGGCAGGAAGAGCCGAAAAATGAAAAGATAAACGACCCGGTTGAGAAGATATGAAGTATAAAGGCTAATTAGTTAAGGAGAGTTGTAAATGCCAAAAGACCCGGTCTGTCATATGGACGTTGACCCTAAAAGGGCGGCTGGCACAAGCGTATACAAGGGCGAGACGATATATTTTTGCAATTTGAAGTGTAAGGCGCGTTTTGACGCCGCGCCAGAGTCTTTTCTTGCTAAGAGCGCCAAGCCGGAACCAGCCCCCATGCGCGAGGCCGCTTCGGGCACGGCCAAGCACGACCTTGCCAAAGACCCGATATGCGGTATGGTCGTTGACAGGGGGCATTCGCTAAGCGCCGCTATCGCAGGCAGGACTTACTATTTTTGCTCAGACGGATGTTTACGGACGTTTGAGGCGCCTGAGGCCGAGCTTAAAAGCCTTAAAAAACGCGTTTCCATCGCGTTAATCGGCGTGGTGTTTTTGGCGGTTTTCCGCGCCGGTTTTTTTATCGGCCTTGCAACCGGAGCCACTATACTTACGTGGGCGCCGATACCGCAACTGCCGTGGTTTACTTGGGGCGTGTGGCTATTTATTCTCGTTACGCCGGTGCAAATAATCGGCGGCTGGGGTTTTTACAAGGGAGCGTACAACGCCGTTAAAAATTGGATGATAAACATGGATTTTCTCATCGCGCTCGGCACGAGCGTGGCCTATGTTTATTCCGTGATAGTCATATTCGCGCCGGATATTTTGCCGATTAGGGTTGACCAGCGGGACGTGTACTTTGAGGTCTCGGCGGTGATAATCGCCTTCGTGCTACTTGGCAAATACATGGAGGAGATTATTAAAAAAAGATCGTCCGCGGCCATAAGAAAACTCATGGATTTAAAGCCGCAGACGGCGCGTGTTATAAGAAATAACGTTGAGATGGACGTTCCAACGGACGGCGTGATTGTAGGCGAGGTTTGCGTGGTGAGGCCGGGCGAGAAGATACCGGTTGACGCGGATGTAATAGGAGGCAATTCATCGGTTGATGAAAAGATGATAACCGGTGAGAGCATGCCAACAGAAAAAAAGATTGGCGACAAGGTTATAGGAGGCACGCTGAACAAAGCCGGTTTATTGACGATAAAGGCCACCGGCGTCGGCGCGGATACGGCGCTTGCCCAGATAATAAAAATGGTGGAGGAGGCTCAGGCGTCGAGCGCGCCCATTCAGAGGATTGCGGACAAGGCTACGGGCTACTTCGTGCCTGCCGTGATAACGGCCGCGTTTGCGGCGTTCTTCGGGTGGTGGCTTTTGGCGGGTAATTTCCCGCAGGGGCTTTTGTCGTTCATAGCGGTAATGATAATAGCCTGCCCGTGCGCCCTTGGCATAGCCACGCCGGCCGCGCTTATGGTTGGCGTGGGGCGCGGGGCCGAGGCGGGCATACTTATAAGGGGCGGCGAGTTTTTGGAGCGGGCGCAAAAGCTGACTACCGTTGTTTTCGATAAGACAGGAACTTTGACCAAAGGCGAGCCGTCCGTTACCGATATTATAACGCTTAGCGGCACGGACGATGAAACTCTCTTTTACGCCGGTATGGCTGAAAAAGGCTCTGAGCATCCGCTTGCCGAGGCGGTGCTAAAGGCTGTAAGCGCTCGCTCAATTGAGATACCAGCGCTTGACGAGTTTATTGCACTGCCCGGGTTTGGTGTAAAGGCGGGGTTGAAGGGTAAAAGCATACTCTTTGGGAATTTAAAGCTTATGGAGCTACACGGAGTATCAGACCAGGCCGCGGTTGAAAGGCTTAAAACCCTTGAGGCGCAGGGCAAAACCGCAATGCTTCTTGCCGTTGACAGGAAGATTTACGGGATTATAGCCGTAGCGGACACGCTTAAAGAGAGTTCAAAAAGCGCAATAGAGGCCCTTAAAAAAGAAGGCGTTGAAGTTATAATGCTCACCGGCGATAACGAGAGAACCGCGCGTGCCATAGCCGTAAAACTCGGCATAGAAAATATTATAGCGAACGTGCTTCCTAATGAAAAAGCCGGCGTGGTAAAGGGGCTTCAGCAAAAAGGCAAGGTTGTCGCCATGGTTGGTGACGGCATAAACGACGCTCCGGCGCTCGCTCAGGCCGATATAGGCATAGCCATAGGAAGCGGCTCGGACGTGGCTAAAGAGACGGGCGGCATAATACTTGTTAGAGACGACGTAATGGACGTAGTTGCCGGAATAAGGCTTTCAAGGGCAACGATGCGTAAAATAAAACAGAACCTCTTCTGGGCGTTTATATATAATTCAATCGGCATTCCGGTGGCGGCGCTGGGCCTTTTGAACCCGATATTTGCCGCCGCCGCAATGGCGTTAAGCTCGCTTTCGGTTGTGACCAATTCGGCGCTTCTTAAAAGAGTGCGGCTGTAAAAGGCGCGTCTTAGCGTCCGCTACTCTGTGTTATATGCCAAACTAACGCTAAGCAATATAAATGGTCAGAAGGAGAACGTAATAAAGCCGGTTAAGTAACAATTCAACCACAAACCCTGCGACATTTTTTGCTCGAACAAACCACCATCCTTTCGATAACATACTGATTTTAAAACCTTTTTAAACTTGAGCCAAATTGACCGGTGAAAAAAAGTCTCACCGGTCAATAGTTTTAGCTTGAGCGCATGGTAGCTCTAACAAGTTGATATTAATGAATATTTTATTAAGCGTGTGCATGGCACGCTTAATGCAAAATATCTTTATAAATAAGAAATTTCTGCTTGATTCTCTTCAACAAAACTAAAGAGGCGTACTTCGGCCTTATTTAAGAATAGGAAAAAATCATGTCAGACAAAAATTCAAAAAAAGTCTTAGTGGTTGATGATGACGACCGGATTAGATTAATGTGCTCAGAGCTATTGTCTTCCTACGGGTTTGAGGTAACAGAGGCCGCGCACGGCATGGACGCGCTGGACATACTTGAGCACGCGGCCTTTGATTTAATCGTATCCGACATACATATGCCGCATCTTGACGGCCTTCGTTTTTATTCAAAGGTTATAGAGGATTACGCGTACCTGAGAAACAGGTTTTTGTTTATCACGAGCAGTGCTTCCTCTGACCTGCACGGCACGTTCAGAAGGCTTGGCGTAAAATGTTTAAGAAAACCTTTTGACTCCGCCGAGTTTTTAAAAGAATCGCAAAGCATTGCCGGCGGCGGCTTTATGACTTCAACTGAGACCGGCAACTTGACCCTTCGTAAATCGATTGCATAGCGCGTACAATGCGGAAAAAAATAACGCGGAGGTGAATGCTCAAGATGAAAAGCGTATTAGGCAACAGAGTCGTAAAAGGCGCGCCGGTTAACGGACTTGGCACATGGCCTTTGCCTTTCAGTAAACGATTGCGCGTGGTGCCGAGCGGCGCAAAGCCTGTTTCAGAGCCTCGTCATGTTGCCGAAACCGAGGTAAAGCGCTTCACGGGTGCAACAAAGGAAGCGTCTTTTGAGGGAAGTCCGGTTGAGTCCGTCAGAATCTACTTTAACGGCTTGAGAAAGATTTCTCTATTAACCGCATCTGAGGAAAAGGCGCTTGCCAGAAAGACGGCTAAGGGCGACCAAGAGGCGAGAAGGCGGATGATTGAGGCGAATTTAAGGCTTGTCGTAAACGTCGCCAAGCGGTATTTAAACAGAGGTCTTCCGCTTTCAGACCTTATTGAAGAAGGTAATATCGGGCTTATAAGGGCTGTTGAACGGTTCAAGGCGTCAAAAGGATGCCGCTTTTCAACATACGCCACGTATTGGATACGGCAGTCGGTTGAAAGGGCTATAACCAATCAGGCCGGCGTGATCAGGCTTCCCATACATGTTTCGGCTGATATGACGAGGTTAAATAAGGCTACGAGAGACCTTGAAAGGTCTTTAAAAAGAGAGCCGAGCGTAACCGAGCTTTCAGAAAAGACCGGCATGTCCGGTAGGTACGTAAAGAGGCTTACAACGGTTGGCGCCAAGACGTATTCGCTTGACGCAAGCCTGCCTGACGACTCCGACGAGAGCCTTCTTGACAGGCTTGCCGACAATGCATCCGAAACGCCTATGGAGATGATAGACGGCGGAAGGCGCGCCGAGAGGGTTGACGAGTTGCTTGGCGAGCTTGACGACTGCGAAAGGAACATAATAAGAATGAGGTTCGGTTTCGGCGAAGGTTCTCCTATGACGCTTGACATGATAGGGAAGTCTTTCGGTGTCACCAGAGAGCGCGTAAGGCAGATAGAGGTGCGGGCGCTGTCAAAACTGAAAAAAATAATGTTAAGCCTTGACATCGCTTCGCTGGACGCCGTATAGAAAGCCGCGCTTCTGTTTTGGGTTGCCGCGCGTTTAAATCTACTTTAAATCAGGAGGTTACGATGCGGGTTACCGGAGTTAAAGTTCTGCCAGTGAGAGGCGAGGATAAACTGAAAGCGTACGTAACCATAACTCTTGATAATTGTTTTGTCATCAGGGACGTTAAGGTTATAAGCGGTCATAGCGGCAATTTTATAGCCATGCCCGCTAAAAAGATGAAAGACGGCTCGTATAAAGATTTGATACACCCCGCTGACAAGGCTACGCGGGATATGATAGAAGGACTGATTATGACGGAGTATAACCGCGTTCAGGCCGAAATTAAGCAAGGCAACGCCTGAGTTACGCGCGGTATTTATTCTATAGAGTTCATGTGTTAATTGTTTTTAGCGCGGCTTGTCGCGTGATTTTATAAGCACTTTGCATGGATGCAGGCGCGCGGGTTTTTAACTCCGCTACTCATCTGACCGGCAACTGCTCACCGATAACCGTATTACGTATTGCCGCGCACGCAGGCAGAAGGCTTCAAGCCTTTTTGGCGAAAAGGCGGAGCTGTGGTATTATTACCGCATGGGCAGGATTTCGCTTTCCCTTTCACATAAAGTTCTTTTAGCATTTACAATCGTCTTTGTGCCGACGCTTGTCCTTTTTTACCTCAGCTACATCAGCATTGAGCAATATCTTAAAAAGCATGTTATTGAAGACCTCGTTATCATCGCCGATGAAAGAGAGGCGGGCATATTCATATTTCTTGAGTCTAACAGGAGGCGCATTGAAGACTTCGCAAGCGACATCGTCATACGCGGCGCCATTGCCGCATCCGTTAAGTCCGGCCTGCCCGCTCCGCAGTCCTTTGCCGAATACCTTATAAAAAATAAACTTGCGCTTGACAGGCACATTTACCGCATAAGCTTGTTCGGCACGGATGGCCGCGTGGTTGCTTCAACGCACAGGGAAAAGGGGAGCGTAGTTTCAGGAGAAGAATATTTCATAAGAGGCAGGCGCGGCGCAGTGGTAACTGAAAAAGAGAACGGTTATTTGGGCAAGCCGGAACTCGTAGTGTCCGCGCCGGTCTATTCCAAAGATAGCAAAGAGCTTATTGGCGTGATAGCGGGCTTTATAAGCATGGCTGAGATTGAAAAGATATTGACAGGGGAACTCAGCAGGGAGCTTGGCGCCGTAACGTGGAACATTACAAAAGACAGAAAGACCATGGAAATATATATTGTGAACGGGCAGGGCGTTATGTTGACAAAGCCGCGCTTTGCCGGCTCGTCCGTTGCGGCGCAAAAGATTGACACGCCTCCGGTGCGCGACTGCTTGATGACAAGAACGGAGCATTCCGGCTTCTATGCCAATTACATGGGCGTTCCAGTCGCCGGCGCCTCGATGTGCATAGGAGCGCTCAAGTGGACGCTTATAGTGGAGGCTGGCAAAGATGAAATGCTGGGGCCCGTGGCCGACATGGGCAGAAACCTTATCATCACGTTTGCCGTTGTGCTTTCGCTTATAATAGCGTTTTTTATCTTTGTAATGAAAAATACGGCGGTTGTGTTGAAGCGCCTTTCCGGCGCGGTCAGCGAAATAGCCGCCGGCAACTACGATGTAAGCCTGCCGGTCAAGTCAGGCGATGAAATAGGAACTCTGGCTGTTTCAGTTAATGCCATGGCGAAAGCCGTGAAGAAGCGCACTGAAGAGCTTAAAGAAAGCGATGAAAAGATGCAGGCGATACTTGACAATACTTCGAATGTGATTTCCTTGAAAGACATCATGGGCAGGTACCTGCTTGTAAATCACGCGTTTGAAAGGCTTTTTAACGTAAAAAAGGAGAGTATATACGGCAGGACCGATTACGACTTATTTGCGCGCGAGGTTGCGGAAGTTTTTCATGCCAGCGATATGGCGGCGCTTGTGGACGGCGGTCCGGTCGAGACTGAAGAGACGATTATAGCAGGCAACGCGGCGCGCACGGCCATTTCCATAAAATTTCCGCTTCTTGACGCGAATATGACGCCGTATGCCGTATGCGGCATAGTTACGGATATAACCGAAATAAAACGTTCCGAGGAGGCTCTTAAAAAGAGCGAGGCTTCGCTTGCGAACGCGCAACGCATCGCGCACATAGGAAGCTGGGAATGGGATATTATGGACAATACGCTTAGTTGGTCTGATGAAATATACAGGATATTCGGATTGAACAAAGGAGGGTTCGGCGCTGATTTTGACGCCTTTATAAATTCCGTTCACCCGGACGACAGGACTTACGTAAGGTCAGCCGTAAAAGAAGCCCTTTATAACGGCAAGCCCTATGACATCGACCACCGGATATTGCTTCAAGGCGGCGCCGTGCGCATTGTGCATGAATACGCCGAAGTCACACGAGACGATAACGGAACCCCGCTTAAAATGACCGGCACCGTGCAGGATATAACCGACAGCGTGCATGCCGCTGACGACATAATAAAGCTCAATAGAGAGCTTGAAAAACGCGTCGCGGAACGCACCGCCGAGCTTGACGCGGCAAATAAGGAGCTTCTTTCCTTCAGCTACTCGGTTGCCCACGATTTGAGGGCTCCGCTTAGAATAATAGACGGTTTCAGCCATGCGCTCTTTGAGGATTGCAAGGACGAACTCGGCCTTATCGGGAGCGAGCATTTAAGGCGCGTAAGAGAAGCGAGCCAGAGGATGGGGAACCTTATAGACGCCCTGTTAACCCTTTCAAAGGTCACTCGCGCCGAAATGCGGCGCGATATTATTGACTTAAGCGCGCTCGCAAAAAATGTTTTCGATGAATGCGCCAAGGCCGAACCGGCGAGGCGTGTTGAGTTTAATTGTGAAGACGGCGTGATAGCAAACGGCGACGCATGGCTTTTACGGATAGTTCTTGTGAACCTCGTAGGCAACGCGTGGAAGTTTACCTCTAAAAGAAAAGACGCGGCCATAGCGTTCGGATCGTTTGAAAAAGACGGTGAAAAGGTTTACTTCGTGCGCGACAACGGCGCGGGGTTTGATATGAAATATTCAGACAGGCTCTTCGGAGCGTTCCAGCGTCTGCATTCCGTAAGCGAATTTCCGGGTACGGGCATCGGCCTTGCCACGGTGGCGCGCATAGTATGGAGGCACGGCGGGCGCGTTTGGGCTGAAGGGGAAACAGGCAAGGGTGCGGCTTTTTATTTTACGCTGAGTCTTTAAGACGGCCGTGCAAATTCAAGTGGCATTTACGACCTGTCTGGCGGCATGTTGGCTATTGGAGTCATTGATGGAAGAAAAACTGAGAGTGCTGATTGTAGAGGATTCGGAGGCTGACGAGGCGCTGATTTTACGCGTCCTGTCTCTTGGCGGTTTTGTTGTTTTGTCCGAGCGCGTGGACTTGGCCGGTTTATTGATTAGCGCTTTGAAGGATAAGGAGTGGGACATAGTTATATCCGACTACATGTTGCCGTCTTTTAACGGACTTGACGCGTTAAGAATAGTAAAGGCAACCGGGCTTGACCTGCCGTTTATTATTGTTTCAGGCGCGATAGGCGAGGACGTTGCCGTGGCCGCCATGAAGGCCGGGGCGCATGATTACATTATGAAAGGGGCGCTTTCAAGGCTATGCCCGGCGGTAAGGCGCGAGCTTAC
This sequence comes from bacterium, assembly GCA_004298725.1. Classification (GTDB taxonomy): domain Bacteria; phylum Desulfobacterota; class GWC2-55-46; order GWC2-55-46; family GWC2-55-46; genus SCQA01. Next base: position 20,436 of record SCQA01000035.1, on the reverse strand, counting down.
CGAGGCGGGGGTTAGAAAGAGCAAGGCAAAAATGGAAGCCGAGGCGCGCGACTTGCAGGCGCGCCTTATCCACGCGAATAAAATGACATCTATAGGCGTGCTTGCCGCCGGAGTGGCGCATGAGATAAACAACCCGAATAATTTTATAATGTCAAACGCTTCGCTTCTTAATGAGGCTTGGCGCGACGCGGTTAAAGTGCTCGATGAATGCCGGGCCGAGCACGGTGATTTTACGCTCGGCGGAGTGCCTTTTTCAGATATGCGCCGCGCCGTGCCGGAGCTTCTTTCCGGCATTATCGAAGGAACGCGCCGTATAAAGGGCATAGTGGACGGTTTGAAGGATTTTTCCAGAACGGAAGCGCCGCGCCACGATACCACATTCGACGTAAATAAGGCGGTGCAATCGGCAATCGCGATGCTCGGCAGTCAGATAAAGGAATACACCGACCTATTCAATGTGTCATACGGCAGTGATATTGCGCTTGTAAAGGGAAGCGCTCAAAAAGTTGAGCAGGTGGTTGTAAATCTGCTTATGAACGCGCTTCAGGCTCTTGCGAACAAGGGAAAAGCGGTTAATATTGCGACTTCATATGAAAAAGAGGCGAATTTTGTCATAATTAAGGTAAGCGATGAAGGCTCCGGCATACCGGAGGAGATGCTTTCACGCGTAACCGAGCCGTTTTTTACGACCAAGTCCGGCGTTGGCGGTACGGGACTTGGCCTGTCAATATCGTATTCAATAATCAAGGAATTCGGCGGCGCGCTTGAAATAAAATCAAGCGCCGGCAACGGGACAACGGCGGTTGTCAGGCTTCCGGCAGTTGTTTTACCGCGAGGCGGTTCGATATGTTTACCGTAACCAAAGGCAGAATAATAATTTACAGGCTCTACGACGTTGCCGCCGAGATTAACCTTTCAAGGGCGGAGCGCATTGAGAAAGAGGGCGCAAGGCGTCTTCAGTTCTCGAAACAGCCTTACATGAAGGCCCTTGAAATTACCAATCCGCCTATTTCTTTCGACCTTTCTTCTTTTAACATTGCCCTATTCGGCAAATCCGTTAAAGCCAGCGTTATAGCGAAGGCGTATGACTTCGGCGTGCTTTCAATTGTGTTTGATATCAGCGTGCCGGAAGAAACCGCGATGGAGGCTATAGAGGGCGCCACAAGAGATCTTGACACGGACAAATTTATTGACGATAAGGCCAGAGAGTACGCCGCGCAGGTGATGGAAAGCTTATCCGGCGCGATAACCGGCCCGGAGATAAAAGAAGACTTTATAGAAGATTATATGATTGTTTATATCGAGTCCGTTGGTTTGGGCGCTTCGCTTGAGGAATTTACACGGTTGTATGACCCGACGCGCCTGCTTTTGCGCGAAACGCGCCGCGTAAGCGCCATTACAAAGGCTGACACGCTCAGGCACAGGTTCAGTTATTACCCAGACGACCTCGTAGTAGTGCACGTTGACAACGCCTTTATAGTGGAGCCGTCAGGCAGTTTTGACATACCCGATATACTCGAATTCGCCAACGCGCAGATACTCGAGCTTAGGTATTACGACTCGGTCATAGACAGGGAACTTAACTGGATATACACGGAGCTTGGAAGCCGGAAGCCTGTTTCGATATTCAGACTGAGGGAGTACGAAAGACTCGCGAAGAAACTGACGCAGACCGTTGCCGACATCACGGGCGTTACCGAGAAGGTTCATAACGCGCTTAAAGTCACGGAGGACGTGTATTACGCCCGCATATATAGAACCGCCATGGCTATACTTAGAAGCAAGGACTGGGAGGTGGCCATAAAAGAGAAGCTTAAAATAGTAACGAATACCTATAAAACCATGCACGACGAAATATCAATAAAGCGCGGGTACATCCTTGAGCTTGGAATATTCATACTTATTGTAGTTGAAATATTCATGGTAATTTTTATCGGCGGTTAATCAGCGGTGTTTTATCTGATGGTGATGGCGTCTTCTTGCCCCCTTTGCTTGCCGAAAGTGTAGCCGAGCGCCGCAAGCGCCACGGTGAATTCTTTATCGAAGAAGACTATGTTGGCTACGCTACGTTGGTGTGTCGCGCCCATTGTCGCGTGCCAATGTTCCCATCCAAACGGTTTAAATATTATATACATAAGCGACGCGCCGTAGTTTGTGTCTTCTCTTTTTTTGTTAAAGATAGGATGGACTGCGTCATAAACATTTTCAGAGACCGACACCTTTGCCATCAGCATACGCCCTTCGTCAAGGCGGAGATTTGCCCCAAGTTCCGCGCCGTAGCCGCTAAACCTGTTGGCTCCGCCTGAGTAAAGCGCCCTTTCGAATGAAAGAGACGGCGTTATGGCAACCGCGTCGGCGGCTTTTATTTTATAGCCGGCGTGTATTTTATGGGAAGCGCCGTCTCTTTTAAGGCTTTGGTAAGCGTTGCCTATGGCGTCGTTGTCAATGGATGTGAACGATACTTTATAGCCTAAACTCAGGCTGTCTGCAAGCAGGCCGGAGGTTTTTACGTCAAAGCCGTAGTTTGCGGATGGCGTGGCGGACCTGTTAAGCGCGTAAGGGTTTTCCCATTGCTTGTCGAGGATGTTGAAAAAACCAGAGAGGTCAATTGAACCCTTATCGTACTTGTGTTTTACGCCGCCGCTTACTCCGCCGTGCATCATTCTAATGGGGTTGAAGTAGTATTCATTTCGTCTTCGTTCGTCGTAGTAGCGCATGTCAAACATAAGCGTTGGGTTAATGCTGTGCCTATTTTTCGGTTTTTCATAAAGATTTGGTATAACGGCGTTGCTTCTGTTGCTGGAGAGGTTGTCGCCTCCGCTTAATATGGCTAAGCCGCCGCTCAGCTTCAGTGAAAAGTTCGAGAAGTCCGCGGAGTAAACCGACGTCGCGGCTAAGAAAATAAAAGCTAAAGTTATTATTGTTTTTCTAATCATTTGTCCGTAAGGCTCCTTTGTTGCATAGTTTGAATATTTAAGCCGTCAGCGTAATATATTGCGTTCGACGGCATATATTTCAAAATTTAATAGGGCGCTTTTTTGCCGCCTTGTATCTTGACTGCAATGTTTAATATTATTAGAATGTGACGATAATTATATCCTAATTCGGGTAAGAAAAACAGGAGGCAGAGATGATTGGAGACGCGTCAAGATTTATTGGAATTGCCGGTATTCATAGAACGGCTCTGGCTGTCATCTTTATGTTTTTAGCGTTTTTTTCACCGTGCTCGTCTTTTGCCGAAACGTCTTCAGTGGTTTCCGACGTTTCAATAAGCGTCGGTAGCAGAACGGACACGTTTGATTGGAACATAGCCGGAAGCACCGACGGCACAAGACCAAACGTATTATCCGAGCTTACATGGAAAAACCTTGAAATTAATACGCTTAAGCTTACCGGCAGGACTGTCGTGGATGATCTGTTTTATATCCGCGCTTACGTCAATTACGGCTGGATAACCAACGGAACCAATCAGGATTCGGATTATAACGGCGATAACAGAACCTTGGAGTTTTCGCGCTCCAATAACAGGGCTGACAGCGGCAAGGTGTGGGACGCCTCCGGCGGTTTCGGCCTCAAAAAAAGCATCGCGCTCGGAAGCGGCACGTTCGATATCAAGCCGCTTCTCGGCTTGTCATATCACATACAGAAGTTAGTCATTACAAAAGGCTTTCAGACTATTCCGGCAACGGGCGCGTTCCCTAACCTTAACAGCACCTATGACGCGCGTTGGTTCGGCCCGTGGCTTGGGGCGGATGCGGCGTATCACCTTGGTAATTTCACGCTTAACGGCACAGCTGAACTGCACTATGCGTATTATACCGCCGAGGCCGACTGGAACCTTAGACAGGACTTTCAACATCCGAAAAGTTTTGAACATAAGGCAACCGGCGCTGGTTTTGTGGGCGGGGCCGGTTTGGAGTATGCCTTTACCGGAAATATCTCCGCCAGCGGAAATTTTGAGTATCAGTTATGGCAGGCGAAGGACGGCACGGATAAGACGTTTTTTGCTAATGGCGCCACCATGGATACGAAACTGAACAAAGTTAATCACGGCTCCATCGGCGGAAGTATTGGCCTGAAATACACGTTTAATTAGCGGACTTGTCTTTTTTATGCTTACGGAGGCATTGTGAAGAGCTTTCGCAGGGAGCTTTATTATAACATTCCCAAAAGGTTCGCTCTAATTAATATCACGCCGGATGTTTTATCGTGCGTGATTGAAAGCGGGGTTAAGGAGGGCCTTGTGCTGGTAAATTCCATGCACATAACTTCGTCTGTTTTTATCAACGATGACGAGGCAGGCCTTCATGGCGACTTTGAACTCTGGCTTGAAAGGCTTGCCCCGCATTCTCCGGTATCGCGGTACAGGCATAATGATACCGGCGAGGATAACGCGGCCGCGCATCTTAAAAGGCAGATAATGGGCCGCGAGGCCGTTGTGGCCATAACCGGCGGCAAGCTTGACTTTGGCGCATGGGAACAGATTTTTTACGGAGAATTCGACGGCAGAAGAAAAAAGAGAGTGCTGGTTAAAGTGATAGGGGAGTAGGCCGTTACGCGGCGCGTTGCCGCGCATTCTTATGTGCTACGATGAAGACCGTAGCCTCTATTACATATTCTTTTAAAATTGAGGCTCGCCGTCAATTAATAGTTCCACTTTGCCGTTGTTTTTTATGACTTCAAGGTTAGGCTTGAAGAATATATAGTCCTCATGAAAAGGCACGCTGATTTTGCCGCCAAATGACGAGTTATCCCCGAGCGCTATGTGAACTGTGCCGAGTATCTTTTCGGTTTCAAGTATGTTGTCCGGCCGTTTTGCCTTGTCGTTGGTGCCTACGCCAAGCTCCGCGATGTTGCCGAAGAGTTCATTTGCTCTTATCTTTTCTCTTAATTCGTCGGCGAGCGCTCCTATGCCTATGACCTCCTTGACAAGACCGTCTTTTACTTTAAGTTCAATCGGCCCGTCTAATTTTCCCGTGGGCGACCATTCGAGTATAAGCGTTCCTTCGGCAGTGCCTTCAATAGGCGCTAAAAACGCTTCTCCGGCAGGGAGGTTTCCGAACTTGCCGCGCCCGGTGAGTATGCCGGTGTCCGGCATAAGCTGTCTGCCTTTCACTGAAAAGCTTATTGACGTGCCGTTATGAGAAGTAATGTAAACCTCGTTTGCGCCTTCGAACATCTTCAAAAGATTTTCAGTCCTTTCTTTTACCTTGCTCCAGTCGGCTGTCATGGCGCCGCTGAACATGGCCGTGTCGAATAACGGCATTGAGGCGTAGCGCGCCCCTCGAACCCTTGTCAGCATGTCGCGGAACCTTGTGTGTGACGTTGAAAAATTTGAAAGGGCTATTACGGCGTCATAAGTATTCTCAAAGCAGTCGGATATCAGCTTTTCAGCGGCTTTTATATCTTCAGGCCATGCTGTTTTTGTAATAAGCTTATCAAGCAACCCTGATTTTTTTAATTCTGAAAACGTTTTTTTGCCGAAAGCGGCCTTCCATAAACCCTGTGGCGGTTCGGTGCCGTGCCCGTTGCCGGCAGGGTACTCGATAAAATCGGTTATGCAGTAGTTTCCGCCTATGGTTGCTACCGCCTTTGCTATTTCAGGCAGGGCGGAGCGCCTCTGCTTTTCTTCAGCAGGGAGGTTTTCGTTGTCTCTTATCAAATCCGTAAAAACGAGAACCCGCTCATTCTTTTTAACGCCGAGGTTTACCAAGAATATGCCGCTTATTGCTTTGTCCATTGCATTTAACTCCGTCCTTAGCCGTGAGATGAATGTAAATATACCATCTGCGTCTTTATTGTCAATCCCGCCGGTTTTAAACCCGTTGTTTTTTGTGCTAAACTTATTCTCAGTCTGTTTTAAGGAGCGTTAATCGTGGCGATAGAATGGTCTAAAACCCTTTCAACCGGAATCTTGTGGCAGGATACGCAACATAAAGAGCTTTTCAGAAAGATAAACAACCTTCTTGACGCTATGAGCGCGGGGCTGGGCAAGGAAGAGGTCAAGAGGCTCTTTAAATTTCTTGATGACTATTTTGTAGTGCATTTTGAGGCCGAGGAACGCGCCATGAACAGCGCCTCGTACCCTGATATGCTTTCGCACCTTGCCGAGCATACGCGTTTTATAGAAGACGTCGCGGCGCTTAAAAAAGAGTGCGCGGGCGGCGTAACCGGGGCGTTTGTAATGAAGGTGGAGGCGCGGGTTGTTGATTGGCTTATAAACCATATCGGCTCCGCGGACAAGGCCATGGCCGGTTTCATTTTAAAGGCTACCTCTAAAAATTGATCTTTTCCCCGGACTCTGTGTCAGTGCGTGAATAAAAATGCTCACATATTGGCATATATGCTCTGCTTTTTATTCCCGGCCTTCCTTGATTGCGGAAAAAATCTCTAATTTTTAGAGTCAGCCTAAGGTCAAAGTAGTAGTTTGGCCGTAAAAAATGCCGCTGTTTGTTTCACGGCCTGAGCCTGTTTTGAATAAATGCGGTTCAGGCGAACCTTCCGAATTTTCAATGCATCTTATTCTATTCTCCCTTGGCGCGTTCTGTTTTCTATAAGAAAGTGTTGCCAGCGCGTAGAGCTAATAGCTTGCCGCTAATTACCCATAGCCTTGACAATATCTCCGGTTTGTAATATTTTATTATAATAGCTTAATTTTTAAGAGTTTTTCAGGTTTGACCTCATTAAATTCCGCTGTGCCGCCTGTTTTGGAACGCCCGAAAGGCCCTTACTATGAACCTCGGCAGAAAACTTATACTTACTTTTCTTGTGGTTGCCGTATTGCCAACGAGCCTCCTTGCCTATTTGACTATGACGTTTATCAACAAGAGCATGAAGGACGACGCGCAGGAGACCGTAAGCAATAACTTGAAGGCCGCGTGGATGCTTTATAATTCAAGAGTTTATCAAATGCAGTACGGTATGCTTCAGGCGTCCACCGAGTTTTATATAAAAAAAGCGATAAAGGATAAAGACAAAAAATACCTGAGAGCGCAACTCAAGGCATGGAGGCAGTACCGTCCGCATGTTGACATCTGGGCGATAGTTGACACCAACGCGCGCGTTATAGCCTCGTATAATACCGAACGCTCAGGTCAGCGGTTTTCGATGAACGGCCTCGTGGAAAAGGCGCTAAGTGAAAAAAAGTCGTTTATATCAACTGAAATACTTCCCGCGGATATGCTTGCCTCGGATAATCTTGATAAAAAGGCAAGGATTGATATAGTCGCCGAGGTGGAAAAAGACGATAAGCCTGCGCGAGTGATAACCGGCGAGAGCAGAGACGGCCTTGCGCTGACGGCGATAATTCCGGTAACTGACGAAGCCGGTTTGTTAATCGGCGCCATAATCATCGGCGATCTGATAAACAACGACCCGTTCGTGCCGGACAGCTTTGCCGAGGCCATACCAGGGTCTTTGTTGACTATAGCCATGAGAAATATTCACGTATCAACCAACGTCAAAGGTGAAAACGGCGAAAGGACGGTCGGCTCTCAGGTGCCTGAGGACGTGCTTTCGTCAATCGAAAAGAACCGCAGTTACCGCGGCTACACCAAGATAGCCAGAAAGCACTATCTTATGGCTTTTGACCCCATAGTTGACTACCGCGGCAACATTATAGGTTCTCTCTTTGTTGGCGTACTTAACGATAGGTTCGTTGAGCTTCAGTACGAAAATTCCAAGGCGGTCTTTTTCATTGCGCTCATATCCGTAATGCTCGCCACCGGCGTTGCGTCGTTTATTACTTTTTTTATAACAAAGCCCATCAGCGTGCTTACTAAAAAGGCGCAGATGGTATCAGCCGGAAATCTTAAAAGCATAAAGACGAATGTGGCGATAGGCGGTAGCGATGAAATAGCCGGCCTCGCGCGCACGTTCGACGTTATGATAGACAACATCAGGGATAACGAAAGCAGGCTCAGCACGCAGAAGAACCTTATTGAATCCATCATAAACAGCCTGCCTTATTGCCTCTACGTTATCGAGCCTAACCTCGGCATAGTGGAGTGGAACAGGCACGCGAACAGGGTTTGCTCTATCTGCAACCGCAGGCCGGACGAGGACTGCTATAAGGTGAACTTCATAGCCCACCTGTATCACTACGAGCTGAAAGAGGGCGTTGATAACCTGTTAAACAGCGTATTCGAGACAGGGATACAGAGAAGCTACGAACAGAAAATATACGTTACGGATACCGAAGTAAGGGAAATATACGTCCGCATAAGCGTTTTCCCGATATTTTCCGAAAGGGGCGGAAGCGTTGATTACGTCGTTTGGATGGCCGAGGACATAACAAAGCAAAAAGGCATGGAGGCAAGCATTATAACAAGTGAAAAGCTCTCTGCCATAGGCCAGCTTGCCGCGGGCATAGCGCACGAGGTGAATAACCCGCTTGGCGGCATATTAAATTGCCTGTACAACTTTGAAAACACGAAGCTAACGGATGAAAGGAAAAAAGAGTACCTTGACTTCATGGAAGACGGCATAAAAAGGGTGCAAAACATCGTCCGCCAGCTTCTTGATTTTTCACAGCAACACGCGCCGGAGTTTTCGCTTATTGACATAAACGGCATGATAGAAGGCATCATACCGCTATTCCTGCATTCCATAAAAGGCAAGGATATACGTTTTGACAAAGACCTCGGCCCGGACCTTCCGTCAATACTTGTCGACAGGCACCAGACAGAACAGGTGCTGGTAAACCTTATACTTAACGCCATGCAGGCCGTGGGCAAAGACGGCGTCATAACCGTAGCCACAAGGCTTGACGGCAGGTGGTTTTGCATAACGGTGGCGGACAACGGAAGCGGCATATCTCCTGAAAAGCTTCCGAAGATATTCGATCCGTTCTTTACCACCAAGGGCGTGGGTAAAGGAACCGGCTTGGGTCTTTCAGTCAGCCGTGGTATAATCGAGGGGCACAAAGGTAGAATAGAAGTTGAAAGCCATGCGGGCAAGGGCACTGTCTTTAAAGTGTATCTGCCGGTTGCTTTGCGGGAGGGGTAAGGGTGCCTGGTAGTCTTAACATACTGATAATTGACGACGAGCCGCTTATGCGCATGTCAATAAGCGACGCGTTGAAGCAGGACGGCCACTCTGTATTGGAAACAGGGCTTGGCAAAGACGGCATGGACGAGGCGCGCGACAACAGCTTTGACGTGATTATAACCGACCTGCGCCTTCCGGACACGGACGGCCTTGAGGTGCTTAAAAACTGCAAGCGTTATTCGCCGGACACTATGGTTATACTTATCACCGCGTTTGGTTCCGTTGATACGGCGGTAAGCGCCATGCGCATAGGCGCGTACGACTATATTACCAAACCGTTTGCAATGGACGAGTTGCTACTAATGGTAAGGCGCGCGGCAAGGATAAAAAACCTTGAAGACGAGAACCAACTGCTAAAAGAGCAGATGGACGGTAAATACAATTTTGAAGGAATAATAAGCAAAAGCGACAAATTAAGGGACGTGCTTGAAAACGTAAGGTTTGTGGCTAAGACGGACTCCACCGTGCTTATCATGGGAGAGTCCGGCACGGGTAAAGAGCTTATCGCCAACGCCATTCATTATAACAGCCTTAGAAAAGCCGGCCCGTTTGTAAAGATGAGTTGCGCCGCAGTGCCTGAAACGCTTCTTGAGGCCGAGCTTTTCGGGTATGAAAGGGGCGCTTTTACAGGCGCCGTAAAGCAGAAGAAAGGCAAGTTCGAGCTTGCCGACGGCGGAACCATATTTCTGGACGAAGTAGGCGAAATGTCCACCGCGGTGCAGGTAAAGCTTCTTCGCGTGTTGCAGGAAAAAGAGTTTGACAGGCTCGGAGGCACCGGGACTATAACCTCTGACGTAAGAATAATCTGTGCCACCGGAAGGGATTTAAAGGCCGAAGCGCAAAGAGGCAACTTCAGGGAGGACCTCTATTACCGCCTTAACGTGGTGCCGATAATAATACCGCCATTAAGGGAGAGGCCGGAAGACGTATTATTGCTGTTAAATCACTTTTTGAAGTATTTTACCGGGCACTACAAAAAACCAATAAGCGGTTTTTCAGTAGATGCCCGCGACATACTTTTAAAGTACCGCTACCCGGGCAACGTAAGGGAGCTTGAAAATATGGTGGAGCGCGCCGTGGTCATGGCAAGGGGCGATGAGATTAACGCGTGGGATCTGCCTGATGAAGTAAACTCGTTTGGCGCCGTCGCGTTGAAAAATACCGGCAAGGACGGAGACGGCTACGGGCATCTGTCAAAGGCCATAAAGGAATTTGAGAAGCATTACATACTTAAAGCCCTTGAAGAGACAAAAGGAAATAAAGGACTTGCCGCCAAGCTTCTTGGCGTGTCAAGAAAAACGTTATGGGAAAAATGCAAGGCGCTGGATATTTCGGATAATTAGGGAGGGTCTGATTAATTTCTTTTTTCTCCTCTCCCCTTGCGGGAGAGGGTGGGGTGAGGGGTTAAGGTGAGGAAAAGACATCTCAGAATTGATAGCCGATACCTTTTGACTGCGGAAAAGAATTAATCAGAGGTTTCTTAAGCTTCTTGTTTTTTTAATTTAAGCGTCATTCGCTTTTTAACGGAGTGCGAACGCTTTACTGATATGCTTATACTTGGTATAGAAACTTCATGCGACGACACCGCGGCCGGCGTGGTCGAGGACGGCGCGCTTGTGCGCTCTTCCGTAGTGCTGTCGCAAGACGGCATACATTCCAAATACGGCGGCATAGTGCCGGAGCTTGCGTCGCGTCAACACATCGAGGCCATAGCCCCTGTTGTGGAGGAGGCGCTGGCAAAGGCTTCGGTCACGCTTGACTGCGTTGACGGCATAAGCGTGACAGAGGGGCCGGGGCTTGTGGGGTCTCTTCTTGTGGGCATGTCGTTTGCCAAGGCGATATCATTTGCCAAAGGCATACCGCTTACGGCGGTAAACCACATAGAGGCGCATAGCGTTGCCGCGTTCTTAACCGAGCCGGGCTTGGCGGTGAAGCCGCCGAAGTTCCCTTTCGTAAGCCTTGTCGTTTCAGGCGGGCACACTACGCTTTTCTTGGTGAATGACTATACCGCGCACGAGGTTATAGGAGAAACGCTTGACGACGCCGCCGGCGAAGCCTTTGACAAGGCCGCCAAACTTCTCGGCCTCGGCTACCCGGGCGGGGCAATGATAGACGCGCTTGCCAAAAACGGCAACCCCGCGTATGTCGAGTTCACAAGGCCGTACCTTGCCAAAGATAGCCTTGACTTCAGCTTTAGCGGCATAAAAACAGCGGTACTAAATCGTGTGCGCGGTTTTAACGGCGCTATTTCAGATGATGTTCTTAAAGACCTTTCAGCGAGTTTTCAGGAGGCCATAGTTGACGTGCTTGTTACCAAGGCCATGCGGGCCGTTAAAAAGACGGGCGTAAGCCACCTTGTGGCCGCGGGCGGCGTCGCGTGCAACTCAAGGCTGAGGCGTAAACTTACTGAGGAGGCTTCGGCTTACGGCGTTAGTCTCTGTATTCCGCCTCCGCGTTTTTGCAGTGACAACGCCGCTATGGTAGCTGGCATGGGTTTTTACAAGATGCAAAAAGGCGTTTTTGCCGGCCTTGATTTAAACGCAAACCCTAATATGCCCCGGTGATATTGATGCCCGAAGATATAAACGGCAAAGAGCGAGGCAAAGGCCGCGAGGCGGCCTTTGCGAAGAAACGCTTTGGCCAGCATTTTCTGACCGACAAAAACCTCTTAAATAAAATAGTCAGGGTTTCAGGCGTTATGGCAAAAGACTGCGTGCTTGAAATAGGCCCGGGGCAGGGCGCCTTAACCTCGGCTCTTATTGACGCGGGCGCGCAAGTTTACGCCATAGAAGTTGACAAAGACCTCACCGGTGCTCTGCAAGAAAGGTTTGCCGGTTCGGCTTCATTCGAGCTTATAAACGCCGATGCGCTGGCAGTTTCTTTTACTTCTCTCTCAACAGGGCGCGGGTGCAAGTTCAAGGCCGTATCAAACCTGCCGTACAATATCAGCGGCCCGTTGATATTTAAATTTATTGCCGAAAGGGACGCGTTTACCTCCATGACGCTGATGCTTCAAAAGGAGGTTGCCGTCCGGCTTGCCGCCCGGCCAGGCACTAAGGAGTACGGCGTGCCGTCAGTGCTTTGTCAGACGTATTTTGACGTAAGCCTCGAGTTTACCGTATCCAGAAACCTTTTTACGCCGAGACCCAAGGTGGATTCGTGCGTCATAGGCTTTAAAGTTTTGCCTTCGCCGAGGGCGCGCATAACGGACGAAGCGTTTTTCTCCAAGACCGTCAAGGCGGCGTTCAGCCAGAGGAGAAAGACGCTTGGTAACGCGCTTAAAACGCTTGGTTTTAATACCGAAAAGGTTTTGGCGGCGCTTCACCGCGTTGGCATAGACCCGAAAAGAAGGGGCGAGACGCTTGACATACAAGAATTTGCGGCCCTTGCAGGGGCGTTTTTAGAGCCTTGACATTTAGCGGTGCCTGAGATAATTTATTTATTAAGACCAACGATGGAAAATTTAAGATATATCGCCATAGAAGGCCCGATAGGCGTAGGCAAGTCGAGCCTTGCGGAACTTATTTCAAAGGAATTCAACGGCAGAACGCTTATTGAAGAGGTTGACGCCAACCCCTTCCTGCCGAAGTTTTACTCTGACATTAAGAAGTACGCTCTCCAGACACAGCTCTTTTTTCTGCTGAGCCGCTATCAGCAACAAAAAGACATGTTTCAGCCGGAGCTTTTTAACACGACGGTAATATCGGATTATCTTTTTGCCAAAGACAGGATATTCGCGTACCTGAACCTTGACGAAAACGAGCTGGCTCTCTATGAGCAGGTTTTCAGGCTCCTTGACGTGAGGATACCGAAGCCCGACCTTGTAATTTATCTGCAGGCGTCCACCGAAGTTTTGCAGGAGAGGATAAAAAGACGCAACAAGGATTACGAGAGCGCTATCAAGGACGAGTATCTCGAAAAACTGACTGAAGCGTATAACCGGTACTTTTTTTATTATACCGACACGCCGCTTCTCGTGGTTAATACCACGGACATTGATTTCGTGAACAACTCCGCTGATTTTTCAAGCCTTATAAAAGAGATAAGAACCATGAAAGGCGGAGCGCAACATTACATCCCTTCGGCGCAAAAGCGCTGATGCTTAGAGCGCGCGTTTTTTTAGTTTTCTAACCTGCCAAGCATAATGGAACCCCCATGAAACGTATAACCGCGCCGGACATAACGGCTATGAAACGCGGCAAGATGAAAATAGCCGTGCTTACCGCGTATAACTTTCACATTGCGAAGATACTCGACTTGGCCGGCATACCGGTCATACTCGTCGGCGATTCAGCCGGCATGGTTGAGGCCGGCATGGACACGACCCTTCAGGTAACGGTTGATGAAGTCATTTACCATACGCGCTCTGTTGTAAGGGCGGTCCGGCGCTCGCTTGTCGTAGCCGATATGCCGTTCGGCTCGTATCAGGTTTCGGTTGTTGAAGCAAAGAAAAACGCCGTAAGGCTTGTTAAAGAGGGCGGGGCGCAGGCTGTGAAGGTTGAAGGCGGCAAAAAAACTTGTGAAGCCGTCAAGGCCGTGGTTGACCTTGACATTCCGGTAATGGGGCATATCGGGCTTACGCCGCAGTCAGTGCATAAATTTGGCGGCTATAAGGTGCAGGGCAAGGGCAGGGCGGAAGCAAAAGATATAATCCGCGACGCAAGGCTTCTTGAAAAGGCGGGCGCGTTCGCCATAGTGCTTGAGTGCATTCCCGCGGCGCTGGCGAGGGAAGTCACAAAAGCCGTTTCCGTGCCGACAATCGGCATAGGCGCAGGCCCTTATTGCGACGGACAGGTGCTTGTTATAAACGACATGCTTGGGCTGAACGCGCCTGCGGATGGTTCTGAACAAAGACCGGCAATGCCGAGGTTTGTTAAGAAGTACGCCGACCTTTACCCTGTAATGACAAAGGCCGTGTGCGAGTTCAAAGAAGAAGTAGAGTCCGGGAAGTTTCCTTCAAAAGAGCATTGCTACTGAGTTTTTCACATGAAGCTGATAAAAGACGCATCTGAAATGACGGCCTTGGCGCAAACTGCCCGCGCAAAAGGGCGCGTTGTGGCGTTTGTGCCCACAATGGGTTATTTGCACTCCGGCCATATTAAGCTTGTCGAGGCTGGCAGGCAAGAGGCCGGCAAAGACGGCCTTGTGGCGCTCAGCATATTCGTAAACCCTACTCAGTTTGGCCCGAAGGAAGACTTCACAACGTACCCACGAGACATTGAGAGAGATATGAAAATGGCGGCCGGGGCCGGCGTTGACGTTATTTTTATTCCGCGCCCTGATGATATGTACACTGAAGGGTTTAAAACATTTGTAAACGTAGAGGCTTTGTCTGATAGGCTTTGCGGCGCCGAAAGGCCGGGGCACTTTCGTGGCGTTGCAACGGTTGTGGTTAAGCTTTTTAACATAGTTTGCCCGCAAATTGCCGTATTCGGGAAAAAAGATTTTCAGCAGTTCGTCATTATAAAAAGGCTTGTTCAAGACTTGAACTTTCCCGTTAAAATCATCGGCGTTGACACTGTGCGCGACCCTGACGGCCTTGCCCTAAGCTCCAGAAATACGCGCCTTTCGCCCGAAGAAAGGCAGATTGCGCTTGCTCTGCCAAGAGCGTTAAACATTGCGAAAGAGGCTTTTTTGCGCGGTGAAAAGAGCGCCCCTGCCATAGCCGGTTCAGTCAAGAATATCCTTGAAAAACATAGGCTTTTGTCCGTTGATTACGTAAACGTGGTTTCCGTTGACGCGCTTGAGGCTATTGATTTTGTGGAGCGTGACGCGGTGGTTTTGGCGGCTGTGCGCGTTGGAAGTACGCGGCTTATAGACAATGTTGTGCTAAGTTGTTGACGTTTTTCAGAGTTTTGGGTTAAAATATAAATCTTTTTAGACGAAAGCTGTTTTTCGGCTTAAACGATTATCCGGAGGAATACGCAACATGCAGCGCATAATGTTAAAGAGCAAGATACACAGGGCTACCGTTACAGACTCTAACGTTGATTACGAAGGCTCCATTGCCATTGACGAGGCGCTTTTGGAGGCCTCCGGCATATATCAGTTCGAGCAGGTGCAGGTGTACAATATAAAAAACGGCAATCGCTTTACCACCTACGCGATAAAAGGCGAAAGGGACAGCGGAACAATATCCGTAAACGGAGCCGCGGCGCACCTTGCCAAAAAAGGCGATCTTGTGATTATAGCGAGCTATGTTTCTCTTGAAGAAGCCGAGGCTGTGGCGCACAGCCCCGCGCTTGTGTACGTTAATGCCGGCAACGGCATAAAACACATAAGCGGAGCGCTTGCCGGCCACCTATGATGCGCAGAATTAAAAGCTACTTCATAACCGGCCTTCTCGTAATAGTGCCGCTTTACATAAGCATATACGTTATCACTTTAATAGTCGGCTTCGTTGACGGCGTGGTGAATCTGCTTCCTTCGTCTCTGCATCCGCATACTTATCTGCCCAGTGTGCCGGGCATCGGCTTCATCTTTACCGTTTTGGGCATATTCGTCATCGGCGCTCTCGCTTCCAACTTCGCGGGCAAGAGGCTTCTTAACATGGGAGAGAGGCTACTTGCCAAAATTCCCGTGCTTCGTATGCTTTATAACGGCACTAAGCAGTTCATGGAAACTTTCTTCGCTAAAGAGCAACAGGGCTTAAGAAAGGTTGTGCTTGTGGAGTTTCCGAGAAAAGGCGTTTACTCCGTCGGTTTTGTAACGAGCAAGGCAAGCGGAGAGATAAAAGACAGGACATTTTCAGAAGGCACTTTAAATGTTTTTTTGCCGACTACGCCCAATCCGACATCGGGCTTTTACATGGTGGTGCGTGAAGAGGACGTCATCGCGCTTGACATGACTGTTGAGGACGCGTTTAAGGTTATAATGACAGGCGGCATGGTCGTGCCTGAGAAGAAGACGGTTATAAAGAAAAACAGTTATCAGTGAGCAGTTATCGGCACTTGGCGGCCGGTAATGGATAACAGATAACCGGTAACTGATAAAAGGGGTTTTAAACGGCAATGACAAAGACCATTGGCAACACGCCCGCGCAGGCTGAACTTGACGCACTTTGTGTAAACACTTTAAGGTTTTTAGCCGTTGACGCCGTGGAAAAAGCGAATTCAGGCCACCCGGGAATGCCGATGGGGGACGCCCCCATGACGCACGCTTTATGGACGCATTTTTTAAGGCACAACCCTAAAAACCCCGGCTGGCCCAACCGCGACCGTTTTGTCCTCTCCGCCGGACACGGTTCAATGCTTCTTTATTCCCTGTTGCACCTTACGGGCTACGCTTTAAGCCTTGACGAGCTGAAAAAATTCAGGCAATGGGATAGCCTTACCCCCGGCCACCCGGAGCACCACCCTGAAATAGGCATTGAAACAACCACAGGCCCGCTCGGGCAAGGTTTTGCCACGGGCGTGGGTATGGCCATGGCAGGGCAGTACCTCGCAAGCCGATATAATAAGCCGGGCTTTGAGCTTTTTAATTACCGCGTATTCGGAGTAACAAGCGACGGCGACATGATGGAAGGCATTTCAAACGAAGCGGCCTCAATAGCCGGGCATTTACAGCTTGGAAGTATCGTTTACCTTTATTCTGACAACAAAATTACCATAGAAGGCTCCACCGACCTTTCGTTTACCGAGGACGTAGGCGCGCGTTTCGAGGCGCTTGGCTGGCACGTGCAAAAGGTAAACGGCAACGACATCACGGCGGTTTCATCGGCTATAAGCTCGGGCGTTGCCGAAACAAAGAGGCCGTCGCTGATTATTGCGCGCACCAACATCGGTTTCGGAAGCCCGGGTAAGCAAGACAGCTCTGAGGCGCACGGAGCGCCGCTTGGCAAGGATGAAGTAAAACTCGCTAAGGAAAAGCTCGGTTGGCCCCTTCAGCCGGAATTTCACATTCCTGATGACGCGCTCGGTTTTTACAGAAAAGCCGTTGCAAACGGTGAAGCTACCCAGCGCGCATGGGACGCTTTATTTGCCGCCTATGCCAAGGAACACGCGGAGCTTGCGGTTGAGCTGAAATCGTTAATCAACAATGAATTCGGTAGCGCCTATTTTGCGGATTTGCCGGTATTTTCAGCCTCTGACCCTGCCATAGCCACAAGGAGCGCTTCCGGTAAAGTTTTAAACGCGATTGCCGCGAAAACGCCTTTTTTAATCGGCGGCTCGGCTGACCTCGCGCCGTCAAATAATACGTACCTTAAAGGCCAGCAAAACTTTTTGCCGGGCACGCCGGGCAGGAACTTGCACTTTGGAGTGCGCGAACATGCGATGGGCGCGCTTCTTAACGGCATGGCTCTCTCCGGTATGCTTGTGCCTTATGGCGGAACATTTCTTGTGTTTTCCGATTATATGCGTCCGGCAATAAGGCTTGCCGCGCTTATGAAGCTCAAGGTTATATACGTATTCACGCACGATTCCATCGGCCTTGGCGAAGACGGCCCAACGCATCAGCCCATAGAACATCTCGCAAGTCTGCGCGCGATACCTCACCTTACGGTCTTAAGGCCGGCTGACGCCACTGAAACGGTTGAGGCATGGAAGTTGTCGCTGAACCGGAACGCCTTGCCGGGGCCGGTTGCGCTTATCCTTACAAGGCAAAACCTGCCCGTGTTAGACAGAAAAAAATACGCTCCGGCTGAAAACCTTTCAAAAGGCACTTATGTGCTTGCCGACGCCGCCGGTAAAAAAGTTGACGTTATAATAATAGCCACCGGCTCGGAGGTGTCCGTTGCGCTTGGCGCGTATGATAAGCTTACAAAAGACGGCATTAACGCGAGGGTTGTAAGTATGCCGAGCATGGAGCTTTTTGAGGCCGGTAGCGCGGAGTATAAAGACAGCGTGCTTTTACCTTCTGTTACGGCAAGGGTTGCTATTGAGGCCGGCTCTCCGATGGGCTGGCACCGTTACACCGGCTTAAAAGGGGCAGTGATAGGCATAGAGCGTTTCGGGGCGTCTGCTCCGTACAAGACTATTTATGAAAAGTTCGGCCTTACGATTGATAATGTCGTGCAAAAGGCTCTCTCAGTAATTAGCGATAATAGATAGTGAATAGTGAATTAACAACTAACATCTGATCACTATTCACTAAACATTGTCTTAAAGGCAAAGCGTATGAACCATCTCAATAAAAAAAAGAAGGTTACCTTGCCTTTGTTGGCGCGTGATGCCTTTAGCCTTGGCATATATGAGGCCGCTGTAAAAGCTGAAGTTGGCGCTCTTGACGAACAGGGTTTCGCAAGAAGGCTTTGGGAAAAAGACGTTTCGCTCTGGAAGGCGGACCAAGACGACGCCAAGGGAATAAAAAATGCCCTTGGCTGGCTTGACGTGGCCAAGCGCATGGAGCGCGAAGCAGATGAGTTAATGTCGTATGCTAAAGCGCTCGCCGAAGAGTTTACCAGCGTGGTGCTTCTCGGCATGGGAGGTTCCAGCCTCGCTCCGCTTGTGCTTTCAGAAATATTCGGCGTTGTTAAAGGGTACCCTGCGCTCAAGGTGCTTGATTCAACCTGCCCGGAGGCTCTTAGCGCGGTTGAAAGTTCCATAGACGTTAAAAAGACGCTTTTTATAGTGTCAAGCAAATCCGGCTCTACGATAGAGCCGCTGTCTTTTTTCAAATATTTTTACGCCAAGCTGGTTCGCATTAACCCCGGTAACGCAGGCAAAAACTTTATAGCCATAACCGACCCTTCAAGCGTTCTTGAGGGGTATGCGAGCAAGTACGGCTTTAGAAGGCTCTTTACAAACCCGGCTGATATAGGCGGCAGGTTTTCAGCGTTGTCGTTTTTCGGCCTTGTGCCGGCGGCGTTGGCGGGTATTGATATTAAAAAGATTATTCATAATGCCCTTATTATGGAAGAGGCGAGCCGGCACGCCGCGTCTGCAAGTGAAAGCCCGGGGTTAAGGCTTGGTGTGGCGCTTGGCGTGCTTTACAAGCACGGGAGAGACAAAATAACGTTTCTTTCACCCAAGGGGCTTGAGAGCTTCGGCTTGTGGACGGAACAACTTCTGGCGGAGTCAACCGGCAAAAACGGCGTCGGCCTTGTGCCTATAAGCAACGAGCCTTTGGGTGCCATCCGTTCATACGGCAGTGACAGAGTATTTGTCTATATCGGTCCGGCAAAAGCGCCTGATATTATTGAAAAGAGACTTACTGCTCTCGCAACCGCGGGGCATCCGGTTATAAGACTTTTTCTTGCTTGCCCGCACGCGCTTGGAGCCGAGTTTTTAAGGTGGGAGGTTGCCACTGCCGTTGCAGGGAGCATAATGGGTATAAACCCGTTTAACCAGCCTGATGTTGAATTGTCAAAAAAGCATACGCTTGACCGGCTTTTGGGAACGGGGTCAGGTAAAAAAGGCGCTGTAACAGTTCCTAAGGGCTGGTTATGCGTAAATGGGCGGGCTGGGCAAGCTCTATTTGGAGTCGCGGTTGTAAAGCCGCTTAAGCAGGCAGGCGCGGTTAATAAGCTGAGAGACGCGATGAAATGTTTTTTGGGGCTTGCAGGCAACGACAGCTACGTCGCGCTGTTGGCTTATGCGAATTCTTTTGACAGACGTCTTGAAAAAAAGTTAAGAACTTTGCAGAAGTTAATACGCGACTTGACGGGCCTTGCCGTGCAGTTCGGCTGGGGGCCGCGCTACCTTCATTCAACAGGTCAGCTTCATAAGGGCGGCGCGCCAAACGCCGTGTTTATAATTCTTACGCATGACAACGCCGCCTGTATTGGCATACCTGAAAGCACGTTTGGTTTTTCGGAATTATTCGCTTCTCAGGCGCTTGGCGACATGGACGCGCTTGATTCAAAAGGAAGGAAAGTAGTTCTATTGAGGGCTAAAGGACCAAGATATGCGGAGTACGACGGAGTAATTTCAATGTTAACGCAGGCTATGGTCAAAAGACATGCCGGAGGCAAAAAATGAAAATGGTCGCGGTGTTAATTATTATGGCGGTTGTTTTTGTTGGCGCGGCACACTCCGCCGAGAAGAAGGCTACGAACGCCAACGCGCTAAAAGAGGAGATGAGGCTTTTAGAGAGCGCTTATTTCAATCTTGTGGACAGCTTGATACTTAACAAGCTTAATAATATAGAAGAGCCTTTCCACGCAGTGCATAAGGCAAAAGAAAGGACGCGCGGCGCCCTTGAAAACGGCGAATTAACGCTTCCAAAAAATCATGATAAGATGAAGCACTTTGAGACGCTTGACAGAAGGTTTCATAATAATATTGCAGGGCTTTTGGCGCTTGCCAGAAACAACGATAGAAAAAGCGTTGAAATAGTCACACACAGGCTTTTGAACGCCTGCATAGAGTGCCATGCGATGTTCAGGCAGTAAGGCCGGGTGGTGAGCGGCAAGCCAATTGATATGCTACATCGATTATCGCCGGAAGC
>SCQA01000034.1 GCA_004298725.1 bacterium | reverse complement strand
GAAAAGGAACGCGCCTCTGTTTATGAAATAATCCGTGCAAACGTAAAAACAGGTTCTCAGGCGTATATCGTATATCCTCTTGTCGAAGGCTCCGAGGAGATGAGCCTTCGTGACGCCACAAGCATGAAAGAGCATTTGCAAAAAGACATCTTTAAAGAGTTTAACTTGGGGCTTCTTCACGGCAGAATGAAGTCAGTTGAAAAAGAGGCCGTGATGAGAGATTTTAAAGATAAAAAAACGGACATTCTTGTTGCCACTACCGTAATAGAAGTCGGCGTGGACGTGCCAAACGCCACTGTTATGCTGATTGAACACGCGGAGAGGTTCGGCCTTGCCCAGCTTCATCAGCTTAGGGGAAGGGTAGGCAGGGGAATGAAAAAATCTATTTGCCTTTTGCTTGCCGGATGGACTAATTCAGAGGATACATACAAACGGCTTTGCGTAATGGAGAGGACCAACGACGGTTTTAAAATAGCCGAAGAAGATTTAAAGATTCGAGGCCCAGGTGATTTCATAGGCACAAGGCAGGCCGGGTTGCCTGACTTCCGCCTTGCGTCCGCTCTTGAAGACTTAACCCTTCTGCAAAAAGCAAGGCAGGAGGCTTTGAGTTTTATAAAACAGAACCCGGAAGTTTATAACAGCAACGGCGTTATAAAAGAGCTTTTAAAAGCAAGGTGGGAAGGCAGGTTCGAGCTTGCTGAAATAGGCTAAGGAAGCTCTGATTTATTCCATGTTTTGTCATTGTTCTGCGAATAACTCCCCCTATCCCCTCTTAAATTAAGAGGGGGTTTTGCGCCTCCCCTTAAGGTGGAGTTATCTTTCAGAGAGGTAGGCTGGGTTAGGCGTAAGGCGCAGTTGTAAAACAATCGTGGTGTCACGGCATAAAACTGAATTAATCAGAGTTTCCCTAAGCCGCTATTCCCATTTATTCTTTAAAGGCCGTATCGTTTCATCAAGGCTGTATTTGCCCGCGCCTATGAATATGAATGAGAAAAATAATATTGCAAGTTCAATGGCATGAGCGGACCCAAAAAGGCCGTCTCCTTTATTTAAGTGCATACCTGCCGCTACAATCATGGTTATCGTCATAAGCACGGCCATCTCTCTGGTAAAGAGGCCGACTGCGAGGAGTATGCCGCCGAAAAATTCTGAAAAAGCCGCCATAAAACCCCAAAACATTGGCGCGAAAGTAATGCTGAATATTCCCATTACCTTTCCGAGCATTTCCCATTTGACCGGGCCGCCGGAAATCTTCGGCCAGCCGTGATAAATAAACATTATACCTATTCCGGTGCGAAGAATAAGAAGTCCGAAATTTCTGAAGTTCGTCACTCGTGAGAGCAACATATCGCGCCTCCAATAAACATTTAATGGAATTTACAACTTTAAGTTCATTGTGTCAAGAGGATATATGCGTGTTTTTAAAGTAATTTTTCAACGCTTTTGCAATGAATATTTTACATCTCATACAGCGCTTTTATGTTGACAAGTTTTTTTCAAGATAGTATTTTATTAAATTCCAGATATGGCTTAAATCACACCAAAAAAGGCGGTTTAAAATGTCAGACATAATACCTTTCAAGGGGCTACTTTACAATTCCGAAAAGGTCGGGGACTTAAAAATGGTAATGGCCCCGCCCTACGACGTAATATCGCCAAAGTATCAGGATGAACTCTACTCAAGGCATCCATATAACATCGTAAAACTGATACTCAGCAAGGACGGCCCTTCCAACGCGCCCGGCTCTGACAGATATTCTTTGGCCGCCAATGATTTAGGCAGGTGGATAAATGATAAAACACTTGTGCGCGACGACAAGCCGGCCATATATTACTACATGCAGACCTACAGGCAAAAGGGCGGCACGACGCATACAAGAAAGGGTTTTATCGCGCTTGCGCGGCTTGAAGAGTTCGGCAAGGGTAAAATTCACGCGCACGAGCAGACCCTCTCCGGCCCCAAGGCCGACAGGCTTAGGCTTATGCAGGCGTGCGAATCAAACCTTAGCTGTATTTTTTCGCTTTACTCCGAACCTGAGCTTACGATAAACAGACTACTTGACGGCGTCACATCCGGCGTCGAGCCTCTTATTGACGCGCCGGACGACGACGGCACGGAGAACAAACTTTGGAGAATAGACGACACTGCCTTGATAACGAAGGTCATTGACGTAATGCACGCTAAGCCCCTCTTTATAGCGGACGGGCATCACCGCTACGAAACCGCGCTTAACTTCAGAAACTATATGAAGGAAAAACACCCGGACTCAACCGGCGAAGAGGCATGGAATTACGTAATGATGTATTTTTCAAACATGGACGATGAAGGCATGACAATATGGCCGACTCACAGGGTTGTGCATAGCATAAACGGTTTTAACCCTGAGGAGTTTCTTAAAGAGTGCGCCAAATACTTTGACGTTGAAGACTTTAAATACGAACCAGGCAGAGAATCAACCATTAAAATGAACTTTCTTAACAGAATAGCCTCCGCCGGTAAAGGCATAACTTCATTCGGGCTTCATATAAAAGGCGACCACACGTACTATGTGCTTGTGCTCAAATCAAAAGACGTAATGACGGCGGTTTTCGGCTCGTCAATACCGGACGTTTTTAAAACCCTCGACGTAACCGTTCTTCACGCGCTTATACTTTCAAAAATACTCGGCATTACCAAAGAGGCGCAGGCAAAACAAGAAAACCTCATATACGTGAAGAACAGCGAAGAGGCTATTGAAGCTGTAAATAAAGATTCAAACCAGATGGCATTTCTTTTAAACTCCACTAAAATAGAGCAGGTTAAGGCAGTGGCGCTTGCCGGCCACGTTATGCCGCAAAAATCAACGTACTTTTACCCGAAGCTTTTAACGGGCCTTGTGATGAACTTACTTACGGACAAGTTTATACGGGCGACGCAAGACAAATAGCAGGCGGTTATGCAAGGAAGTTTTACAAAGCTTTTTTCAAACGGGCCAAGCGGCATTGATGAAACATCAGAGCCGCTCGGCCCGTATTTTTTCATTCAAAAAAAAGGCGCGGCGGGCGGCCAGCGTTTCACGGAAGACTCGGTAATTCTATCCGATTTTCTTCTTCCGTTAAATGACGACGATACTGTCATTGACCTCGGCACAGGTACCGGCATAATACCGCACCTTATAGCTTGGAAGAGCGCGGTTAAAAAAATAATCGGCGTGGAGGTAATGGAGGTTCCGGCAGGCATGGCGCGCAGAAACGTTGTTTTAAACAATCTCTCAGGCAGAATTGAAATAATCCGGCGCGACTATAGAGACCTGACCGGAGTATTCAGTAACGGTTCTTTCAGCGTCGTTGTCAGCAACCCGCCATACTTTAAGGCCGGTTCCGCGCGCATCAGCCCGTTAATTGAAAGGGCTGTAGCCAGAAACGAAGTTTACGGAAACCTTGACGACATGCTGTGCGCGGCAAAATACCTTGCCGGAGCTTACGGAAGAATTTGTTTCGTTTTTACGCTTGTGAGGCTTGAAGAGACGCTTAAAAGCGTCAAGGCAAACGGGTTGAAGATTAAAAGGTTATTTCCGGTAAGGCGAACCGGCGCGGGCGGACAAGGTGTTTTTTTGATGGAAGCAAGCATGAAGTAAAGGGTGCCTCTAAAAATTGCCCTTTTTCCCGATATCTTTGTTAGGACGAAATAAAAATGCTCACATATTCGCATATATGCTCCGCTTTTTATTTCGCCCCGCCTCGACCTCGGAAAAAATTTCTAATTTTTAGAGACACCCTAAAGCTGATGCAAAATGTTGCGCGTTATGTTTTTGCGGTTGTCATCGCTTTCTTAACGGCTTGCTTCAAGGTTTCGTCTTTAATTGTTTTTACCGTGTCGTTAATAACTCGTCTTTCTTCTTCGGTAAGCGCGTGTTTTATCGGCGCAACCGGTTCCGGCTTAAATTCAAATAAATAGACTTTGCCAAGCTTAAATATTATTTCAGTAACTGTGCCGGCCCCAAGCTTTTCATTTAATTTGGCGATTAAAACCGGTTTTTGATATGTAAACTCGGTAAGCCATGCGGTTGAACAGACGTTGCAGTAGAGGACTGTGCCGATAAGATTATGAACGCAGGCTTTTGCAACAAGCGCCGGGCCGACAACCTCCGCCCAGATTTTTTTTAACGCGTATTCTTTAAGCCGGGCGGTAATGCCGAGGTGCGAGAGCGATGAGTTTAGCAGTTCGCTTATCTTTGCCGGGTCTTTTTTCATCGAGGCCCTCCGGCGCATCAGGCTTTGTTTTTGTTAAGGCCGCCAAGCCGGCCTCCGATAAATTGCCCTAAAATGGCGCCAAAGGCTATTATAGGCACATAGCCTATGCCAAGCCCGGCAAAAGTTCTAAGTAAAAAAATAAAAGGAATGGGCAGATGGATGTACAGAAACCACATGAAGGTAAACTTCTTGGCCTTAACCCTGAGGTAGCCGAACGGTATGTTTAAAAAGAGCGCCGCAAGAGTAACCAGCGCTATAACAGTATAAGGTTGCATTATAATATGCTCTCGTAACAACAAAATACAATATCAGATGTTATCGCCATGTGTCAATGCGCTTTTGTTACCTTGGTTCATGTTGTTTTTTCAGCTCTGTCCGTTAAATCCCCACAGGCCCGCCGCGTTATAATAAGTGAATCTCTGGTATAAATACCTTGACATATCATATGTTTATTTTATATTATAACATATTAAATTTGGCTGGTAGTATCAAGATGAGCACCGATAAAAGCATGGAATTTAAAAATGTTTGAATCACTTACAGATAAATTAAGAAAAGTCTTAAGAGACGTTCGCGGTCAGGGTACTCTCAGCGAGTCGAACATTCAAGATGCCTTGAAAGAGGTGCGCCTTGCTCTTCTTGAAGCTGACGTAAACTTCAAGGTTGTAAAGACTTTTATAGAAACGGTCAGCGAAAAAGCAAAGGGCAAAGACGTGCTTGAAAGCCTCACGCCCGGCCAGCAATTCACTAAAGTTGTTCACGACGAGCTTGCCGCGCTTCTTGGCGGTGAAAACACCGCGCTTACGTTAAAAGGCCGTCCTGCCGTTATTATGCTTGTAGGGCTAAACGGCTCCGGCAAGACCACCACAACCGCCAAGCTCGCTTTAAAGCTCAAAAGTCAGGGCAGAAACCCGTATATCGTGCCTGCCGACCTCTTCAGGCTTGCCGCCGTGCTTCAGCTTAAGAAGTTAGCCGCTGAAGTCAAGGTAGACTGTTTTGAAAGCGAAAACTTCAAAGACCCTGCCGCCATCTGCAAGGAAGCGCTTAGAGTCGCGTCCATTAAAGGTTACGACACCGTTCTTATTGATACCGCCGGAAGGCTCCATATTGATAATGAATTAATGGATGAGCTTAAAACGCTGAAAGTCATATTGAACCCGGCTGAAATACTCTTTGTGGCGGACTCAATGACAGGCCAAGATGCTGTAAACACGGCAAAGGGCTTTGACGAAGCCATAGGTATTACGGGCGTAATACTTTCAAAATTTGACGGCGACGCAAGAGGCGGCGCGGCGTTGTCAATGCGAATGGCGACAGGCAAGCCGATTAAGTTTATAGGCACGGGCGAAAAGGTTGACTGCCTCGAGGTCTTTCATCCGGAAAGAATGGCCGGCAGAATCCTCGACATGGGCGACGTTTTAACGCTTATAGAAAAAGCTCAGTCTTCAATGGACGAAAAAGAGTCCAAAGAGATAGCCGACAAACTTAAAAAAGACACCTTTACTCTTGAAGATTTCCGCGACCAGCTTAGGCAGATAAAAAAGCTTGGTTCGCTTGACAGCATAATGTCCATGATACCCGGTTTTAACGCGCTGAAGCAAAATAAAGAGGTTAAAATAGATGAAAAGGAAATAGTGCGCGTTGAGGCCATAATAAATTCCATGACAAGATATGAAAGAGCCGACCCGTCGTGCCTTAACGCCAGCAGACGGCAAAGGATAGCCGGCGGAAGCGGCACCAGGGTGCAGGACATAAACAAGTTTATAAACCAGTATATTGAAATGCGAAAGATGATGAAGAAGCTTAAAAAGTCCGGCCCCAGAGGGCTTCAGGCGATGATGCGTAATTTAAGGTAGAAGGGCAAAACAAAAAGGTAAACAAGGGAGGCAGTGAAAAAAGATGTCAGTAAAGATAAGGCTCACGAGGCAGGGCGGCAAGAAGAAGCCATTTTACCGCGTAGTAGTAGCGGACTGCGAAGCTCCGCGCGACGGCAAATTTCTGGAAGTAGTCGGCACCTACAACCCCGGAATCAACCCGGCAAAGACCGAGTTTAAGGGCGACAGGGTAATTCACTGGGTATCCAAGGGCGCTATAATGACGGATACGGTAAAACAGCTCGTGAAGAAAGCAGGCATCTTGAAGGCTTCGCCAAAAGCGGCCTAACCGTAGATAAGGCATTAACGGAGGTGTTTGCATGAAGGAGCTTATCGAGTACATCGCGCGAGCGCTCGTGGACCACCCCGATCAAGTTAAGGTTGCCGAAGTATGCGGAGAAAAGACTTCCGTTATTGAGTTGTCCGTGGCAAAGGAAGACCTTGGCAAGGTTATAGGCAAACAGGGCAAGACGGCTAAAGCGATA
>SCQA01000002.1 GCA_004298725.1 bacterium | reverse complement strand
CGGCAAAAAACTTTTATCCGTAGCGCCATTTCTTATTATCTTCTCGGCCATCTACTCAAATCTCTTTTATCCGTCCATATACGTCTCGGCGGTTTTTATCATATATTTCTTCATGCTTACCGATTTCGGCGCGGGGGCGCGCCGCGGCGTTATGACGGCGCTTATAGCTGTAAGCATAATCTCCTCGGCTATGCTTGCTTTTATTTCAAGCGACGAACAAGAGAGCGGTTTTACGCGCATATTCGCCGGCAAAAGCGCGGACAGCCTGCGGCGATACAGGGCAACTGCCGACGTCCTATCGCGCACAGACGGCAAGATACTGGCTGACGACACCGAGCTTTACCCGCTTATTTACATCATGCGCAGGCCTGATAGATTCATCCTGCCTTACCGGTACGAATTCGTGCCCGCACTGTCGAACCCATCCTCGATGGTTAATTATGCCGTTGTACTAAAGAACAGCGGCAGAGACAGGGTACTGCAAAAATACGAACTTGGCATTAAGGGCTTTCATTCTTTTTTTGAGGATGAAGGTATAATAGTTTGGGAAAGAAACGGCTTTCTAAAAAACCCGGCGCTATAATGAAATGCGCGGAGCTTTTTTGTTGACACACGCAAAACAAACGGCTATTCTCGCGATCTTCGCGGCGTTGCTTCTCTTTGCTCCGCTTTCTTCGCGAGCTGACGGCAAAAATTACTGGTGCATCGAGTCCGGCAGATTTGCCGGCAAGGCACAGGTAAAGCGCGGCCTTAACCGCGCGCTTAAAGCCGGGTTTACCGGCGCGCGCGTTGAAAAGGCGAAACGCGGTTATACGGTTCTTATCGGCCCGTTCGAGGACGATGAAAAATCAGACATAGCCCTTGTTAAGATAAGAAAATTTTTCAGAAAAGCGCGCCATGTGCAATGCGACGCTCCGTCAGCAGTACCGCCTCCGCCCGCCGCGTCTAACGCGAACCTGAAAACATTGACTTTAGAAGATATGGGCTACCCGAAAGACATTCATATTTCAGGCGTTAACCCTGAGCTTAGCATTTACCTGCCTAATTACCGTCAGTTGAAACACGCCGACGTAAAGCTGAATTTAAAGCTATCGCGCGTGCTGGATGTAAGAAGCTCCTTAACCGTCCTTATTGACGATACGCCGCTTTTCACAAAGAGCGTAAAAGAAACGGGCTTTGAACCGGCTATAGTATTCAGCGTCCAGCCGTCAAAGGCCGACTTTATAAAAGTAACGCTCAGAGGGCACCTTACAATATCAGGCGACATTTGTCAGGACCTGCCTACGGGAAATTTATGGATGGTCGCTTCAAATCAAAGCACGTTTACCGTTGACACCGGCGGGCAAAGCGCCGGGCTTATATCCGGTTTTTTCAAAAATTACGACACGGCGATTAACGTCGTGCTTGCCGACGATACGGAAGACAACCTTTCGGTACTGCCGCTTGCCTATCACATAAACAGACTGAGCGATTGGAAAGAACTGCGCCTTACCATGAGCACGGCGCCGATTGAAGGCGTCAGGAACATAATAGTCGGCGGAGACGGCTCTGATATAACCGTAAAAGACAAAAACCTTTTAATCGCGCGCGGAAGCGTGCCGCTTCTGAAAAAGACGCTCATGGACATTTACATTACTTCGTTTATGAGAGGGCCTGCATATAACAGAGAAGCCGGTAAAAAGACCAACGAGGTTACCTTTGCCGACATAGGCGTAAGCAACTTTACGGCCACCGGCCTCGGTGATTTGTCGTTCAACGTGCCGCTTCATTATTCAAGTTTTTCAGGCATACCCAAGAACCCTTACCTGCGGCTTTTCATGAGCCACACGCCCGTATCAGACGCGGACAGGGCTTTTTTAAAGATATTTCTTAACGGCGTTATGGTAAACGCGGTTCAGCTTGACAACGCGGGAACCGTAAAGTCGTATGAAGTTAAACTGCCTGACGAGCTTTTGAAGAGCTTTGACAACAACCTTAACATGGTGACGTCGTATTACGTAAACAGGGGCGAATGCCGCGGAAGCATGCCTAACATGACGGTTTCGATACTCAATTCATCGAACATACTTTACGACGGCTCCGACACAAAGCACATAAACTCCGTTAGAGACGTCATAGGCGCGATGTCGGGCAAGGCGCTTGTTATGGTAGACGACAAAACCATGCTAAGCCACGCTTTTTATCTTATGGATATAATCGGAAAGCTCAATAAAAACATAAAAGATTTCGACGTGGCAAAATGGGAAGGCAACGTGCCGGAGAGCGGCTATGATTTTATAGTGCTCGCGCTTGCAAACCCGCCTTCAGACAAGCTTGACATAGCGCTGAAAGTAAAACAAGGCCGGTTCAACATAATAAACCCGCTTACTGGCAACGAGGTATTTTCATCGGAATACGCCGACGGATTCGGCGTATTGCAAGCCTTTAACAATAATGCCTCAAAGGTGTTACTGCTTTCGTATTACAAGAACATAAAACCGCTTGACTACCTTAAAACCTTAAGCAAAGATGACGCCGGGCGCATGCTCGGCAATGTCGTCATATTCAATAACGAGCTTGCAAGCTACGAGGTAGGCGACAAGTTCAGAGTAGAGTACAAAGAGGTACGACCGCTAATCTGGTACTGGAATAAATACAAACTATACGCCGTGCTGGTGCTCGCGATATTGGCGCTCTTTTTCATATACTTCATCAACAAGAGAGTCGTTAGGAAAGAAAACAACGACTGATGAAAAACAGTTTCAAGCAGTGGATAGCGAACAGTAATCAGGGTCGACCGGTTCTTGTGTTGTTTTTTTCCAAACACTAACCGCTATTCACTGTTTAGACGTTTAACGTAACGCGACTTTTTTGGCTAAGAAGAAAAAACACCGGAGGAGCTATAAAGCAATAATGCAATCATCCGGTACGCCAACAACCAAAAAAATAGGCGAACTTCTCGTTGAGCGCGGCCACATAACCGAAACGCAGTTAAGCGAAGCTTTTGAATATCAGCGGCTTAAATCAGGCAGAGTCGGCTGGATACTTGTGGCTCTCGGCTACATAAACAGAATACAACTCTTTGACACGGTCGCACATCAATACGGCATAGACTTCAGAACCGACAAAGACGAGCTCTTAAAGGGAATTGACAAAAACCTCACCGCGCAAGTCGAGTTTAACGAGTGCGTTGAGCAACAAACAATGCCCTTCCTGCTTGAAACCGGTTGCCTAACGGTGCTTACGGCATACCCGGGCAAAGACTCCATCCGCGATTTTTTCAAAATCAGGTTCAACGTAAGCGTTATAAAAGAAGTACTCATAACTGACCTCGACTTGATGAAGATGTCCGAGGAGATATACCGCGACATCATCCTTGAAAAATCCGTTTACGACCTTTACAAAAAAAACCCGGAAGGCTCGGCCTACTCCGTCTTTACCGAACCGCAGGTCGTGGCTGTCGCCGCGTTCATTCTAATAATTCTCCTCTGGGCCTATCACGACATAATCAGCCTTATAATCACAACGAACGTGGTCGTGCAGATATTTTACACCGTATCCATAGGCTTTAAACTGCTTTTAAGCCTTGCC
>SCQA01000033.1 GCA_004298725.1 bacterium | reverse complement strand
GTTGTAGTGGGCGACGGCAAAGGCAGAGTCGGTACAGGCCTTGGCAAAGCCAACGAAGTGCCAGAAGCAATAAGAAAGGCAATAGAGCAGGCTAAAAAGTCGCTCTTTAACGTGCCTGTTTTAGACGGCACAATACCATTTGAAGTTACCGGCTGTTACGGCGCCGGCAGGGTGCTTTTAAAACCAGCTTCGCCCGGAACCGGCCTTATAGCCGGCGGCGGCGTCAGGGCTGTGGTTGAAGCCGTGGGCATACAGAACCTTCTTACCAAGTCGCTTGGCACAAGCAACCCGCATAACGTGGTGAAGGCCACAATTGACGCGTTAAGGCAGTTAAAAAGTCCGCAGGGTTTTGCGGAACTCCGCGGCAAGCAGATTTAATAAACGGAATTAAGAGGCACAAGATGACTGACAAGGCGCAAAAAAAGATAAAACTGACCTTAGTAAGAAGCGGTGTGCGTTTCCCTGAGAGGCAAGGCAAGACGCTTAAGGGACTTGGCCTGAAGAAGGTTAACGGCACGAAGATTTTGAACGATACGCCCGCGATACGCGGCATGATAAGCAAGGTGTTGCACCTTGTAAGCGTAGAAGACTGCAGATAACGATAAAAAGCCGCGTGACTCAGCCGCTGTACGTGAAACTTGAGATTGGCGGCAAAACGCATTACATGGAGCCTTAGCAAATGTTAGACAAATTAAAGGCCCCCAAAGGGGCTAATCAGAAAAGAACACGGCGCGGCAGGGGTGAAGGCTCCGGCCTCGGCAAAACTTCCGGACGCGGCGGCAAGGGCCAGACAGCGAGAACCGGCGGAAGCATAAAGCCCGGTTTTGAAGGCGGTCAGATGCCGCTTTACAGGCGTCTTCCGAAGAGGGGTTTTACGAATAAGTTCAGGCAGGCATGCCGCGTTGTGAACGTAGGTTCCATTGCCGAGGTTTTTGGGGCGGGTTCAACCGTTGACGAGGCGGCCCTTGTGGAAAAGGGTATTATCAAAAGAAAACTTGGTCCGCTTAAGGTTCTTGGCGAGGGTGAATTAACCTTTGCGTTAAATGTTAAGGCAAATATGTTCAGCAAATCAGCCGTTGACAAAATAACTGCGGCTGGCGGAAAGGCGGAGGTAGTTTAGTTGGCTCTGGCGGATACCCTTAATCTCAACAAGATTCCTGAACTGAACCGCAGGATAATAATCACTCTTTTATTGTTGGCCGTGTTCAGAATAGGCGTTTTTATTCCCACGCCCGGTATTGACGCCGAAGCGCTGTCAGGTTTTTTTAAGTCGTCAAGCGGAACTCTGCTTGATTTCGCCACCATGTTCACCGGCGGCGCGCTTGAGCGGTTCTCCATATTTTCGCTCGGCATAATGCCGTATATCAGCGCATCGATTATTTTACAGCTTCTTACTATAGTAATACCTCAGCTCGAGAAGCTCTCCAAGGAGGGTGAATCCGGCAGGAAGACTATAACCCAGTACACAAGATACCTGACCATAGTGTTAAGCCTTGTTCAGGCTATGATGATAGCTGTAGGCCTCGAGTCAATGCACGGCACCGCCGGCGAACCGATAGTACTTAACCCTGGTTGGGGTTTCAGGCTCTTTACCGTTCTAACGCTTACCACGGGCACGTCGTTTCTTATGTGGGTCGGCGAGCAGATAACCGAGCGCGGCATAGGCAACGGTATCTCGCTGATAATATTTGTCGGCATCGTGGCAAGGATGCCTGCGGCCGTTTACAGCACGGTGTCTCTTGTGCGTGCCGGTGAAATGAGCCTCTTTTTTGTGCTCTTTCTCATACTATTGATGGTCGCAGTGGTGGCGTTCATCGTATTTATGGAGACAGGCCAGCGGAGGATACCTATACAGTATCCCAAGCGCGTAGTCGGCAGAAAAGTCATGGGCGGAGGCAGTCAGCATTTGCCTCTTAAGATAAACTCAGCCGGCGTTATTCCACCGATATTCGCGTCGTCTTTAATAATTTTTCCGGCAACAGCCGCTAATTTTATAGACGTGCCGATTATAAAAACAATCGCCAATAGTTTTAACCCTGACGGTATCCTTTATAATCTGCTTTACGTTGCGCTCATAATATTTTTTACTTATTTTTACACGGCAATACAGTTTAACCCCAAGGAAGTGGCTGAAAATTTAAAGAAGTTCGGCGGTTTTGTTCCGGGCATAAGGCCCGGCTCGAATACCGCCGAGTATATTGACACGGTGCTTGGCAGGCTTACGGTTTGGGGCGCTTTATATCTTGCGGCGGTGTGCGTATTGCCGTCGTTTCTTGTGATGGAGTTCAACGCTCCGTTTTACTTCGGCGGCACGGCTCTTCTTATAGTCGTCGGCGTCGCCATGGACACGGCACAGCAGATTGAGTCTCATATGTTGGCGCGCAGTTACGATGGACTGCTTAAAAAAGGCAAGGTAAGGGGCAAAGGCTTTTGAGCATGAGGAACTTGATACTTTTCGGCGCGCCGGGCGCGGGCAAAGGCACGCAGGGAAAAAGCCTCTCCGAGCGTTATAAAATACCGCAGATATCAACCGGCGATATTCTTCGCTCAAGCGTAAAGAATAAAACCGCGCTTGGCCTTAAAGCCAAGGAGTATATGGACAGGGGCGCGCTTGTGCCTGATGAAATAGTGCTTGGTATGGTGGTTGAGCGACTGAAGTCCGATGACTGCGAAAAGGGCTTCATACTTGACGGTTTTCCGAGAAATATAAAACAGGCTGACGCGCTTGAGACGTTGCTTGGCGCGATGGGCAAGGGCATAGACAGCGTTATAGGCATAGACGTAGAGCGCAAGGAGCTTGTAAGGCGGTTAAGCGGCAGAAGGGTTTGCAGAAAGTGTGGGGCTAATTACCACATAATATTCAGCCCGCCCCTTAATATGGGCGTATGCGACAAGTGCGGCGCCGAAATTTACCAGAGAGACGACGACCGCGAAGATACCATAGAGGCAAGGCTTAAGGTGTACGAGCAAGAGACATTCCCCCTTGTTGATTATTACGGAAAGAAAAAACTTTACAGGCCTGTTAACGGTATAGGCAGTGTAGATACAATTACCGAGTCGGTTGTCAGGGCGATAGAAGCGGGCAAGAGCTAATATTAATTGCGTAAACGCGGTACGGCGGATTGCACAACGAAACCATAATTCTTAAAAGCCCTGATGAAATAGAGACGATGAGACGGGCTAACCTCATTGTCGCAGAAATACTTAATAAACTGAAAGAGTACGTAAGGCCGGGCGCTTCCACGATGGAACTTGAGCTGGTAACGGCGGAAGAGGCTAAAAGACATAAAGTAAAACCTGCGTTTAAAGGTTACAGAGGCTATCCGTTTTGCCTTTGTACTTCTATAAATAATGAAGTTGTGCACGGAATGCCTTCAAAAAGCAGAGTGCTTGAAGAAGGCGATATAATAAGCATTGATTTTGGCGTGTTGCAGAGCGGTTTTTACGGCGACAGCGCAATAACTGTGCCGGTAGGCAACGTAAGCGCTGACGTAGGCAGGCTTGTAAGGGTTACGGCTGAGTCACTTGAAAGAGGCATACAGGCCGCGCGCGAAGGCAACCGTTTAAGCGATATAGGGTACGCGGTTCAATCGTGTGTTGAAGCGGAAGGTTTTTCGGTTGTGCGCGATTTTGTCGGGCATGGCATAGGCAGGGAGCTTCACGAGCCGCCGCAGGTGCCGAACTTCGGTTTGCCCGGAAAGGGAGTGCGCCTTAAAGCAGGCATGGTGCTGGCAATTGAGCCGATGATAAATCTGGGCGACAGCAACGTGAAAGTTCTTGACGACGGCTGGACAGTCGTTACCTCTGACAAAAGCTGTTCCGCGCACTTTGAGCATACGGTTGCAATTACACCTGACGGGCCGTACGTGCTTAGCAGGTTGTAAAGCAAAGAGGCAGTTAAAGCACGAGCAGGCGCAGGTTAATGCAGAGTCGCAGGTTGAGTTGTGATTTGCGTAATATTACATCATTGTCAAAGTTTTACAGGGTGGGTACAGCCCGCCAAAATATAGTGTGTAGCCATACAGGCATATGCGAAGATTAGCAAATAGCACGCTTGCCGAGGGTGCTGAAGGCAAGATTTTTGTAGGGTGGGCATTGCCCACCAAAATAGATGTGTAGCCATACAGGCATATGCGAAGATTAGTAAATAGCACGCTTGCCGAGGGTGCTGAAGGCAAGAGATGGCCAAAGAAGAAGCTATACAAGTAGAGGGGACGGTAATCGAGACTTTGCCTAACGCTATGTTCAGGGTAGAGCTTGAAAACAAACATAAGGTTCTTGCCCATGTTTCCGGCAAGATGAGAATGCACTTTATAAAGATACTGCCTGGAGATAAGGTCACTATAGAGCTTTCGCCATACGACCTTACAAGAGGCAGGATAACTTTCAGAGCGAAGTAAAGAACATTAATAAGAGGGTTATATGAAGGTACGCAGTTCGGTAAAGAAGATATGCTCCAAGTGCAAGGTAGTTAAGAGGCACGGCGTTGTGCGCGTGGTATGCGAAAATCCCAAGCACAAGCAGAGGCAAGGCTAAAAACGGATTACCGGCGGACCAGTCCGGTAAAGGAGGAAGTACATTGGCAAGGATTGCAGGCGTTGACTTACCCAAGAATAAAAGGATGGAAATAGCGCTAACGGCTATATTCGGCCTTGGGCGCAGATCCGCCCTGAATATACTTAAAAAGGCAGGGGTTGACCCGGCCATAAAGACGCAGGACCTCACCGAGGCTCAGGTGGCGGCCATAAGAAAGGTCATTGACACTGAATTCAAAGTTGAAGGCGACCTGAGAAAAGAAGTTTCTCTGCATGTAAAGATGTTAATTGACATGGGTTGTTACAGAGGGCTTCGCCACAGGAAAAACCTTCCGGTGCGCGGCCAAAGAACTCATACGAACGCGCGCACAAGAAAAGGCCCGAGAAAGGGCGTTGTAGCCGCGCGCAAGACGGAATAAACTTCAAAAAGATTTTCATAAAGGCCGGAGGAGCTGATGGCAAAAGCCAAAAAAGAGAAAAGGGCGGTATCAAGGGGAGTTGCCCACATAAAGTCCACGTTCAACAATACCATAGTGAGCATTACGGATCACGCCGGCAATATGATAGCGTGGTCAAGCTCAGGGGCGCAGGGCTTTAAGGGTTCAAGAAAGGGTACGCCGTTCGCGGCGCAGGTGGCGGCGGAATCAGCCGCTAAAAAAGCCATAGACTCCGGCGTTAAAACGGTTGACGTATATATAAACGGCCCGGGCGCAGGCAGAGAGGCCGCGATAAGGTCGCTTCAGACCGCCGGGTTCAGCATATCGCTTATTCGGGACGTAACGCCGCTTCCGCATAACGGTTGCAGGCCGCCCAAGAGGCGCAGGGTTTAATCAAGAAAGCAGGCCGGCAGTAGCGGCAAATGCCGCATAAGGCGCAGGGTTTTTTAAGGGTAGAATCAGAACCGCGGGACGGACGTAATTAACGGAGGGCAAGTTGGCAAGGCATATCGGTTCAGTCTGCAAGCTGTGCAGGCGCGAGGGAATTAAGCTGTTTTTTAAATCAGACAGGTGCTATACGGACAAATGCGCTTTCGAAAGAAGGGCATACGGCCCGGGCCAGCACGGACAGGCAAGGGGCAAGGTCTCCGAGTACGCGCTTCAGCTTCGTGAAAAACAGAAGGTAAAGCGGGTGTACGGCCTGATGGAAGGGCAGTTTAAAAACACCTTTAGGGGCGCCGAGAGGCAAAAGGGTATTACCGGCGAAAACCTGATAACCCTTCTTGAGAGAAGATTAGATAACGTCGTGTACAGGCTTGGTTTTGCCGGCAACAGAAGGGAAGCGCGTTTGATGGTTACGCACGGCGGCGTTCGTGTAAATGGAAAAAAAGTTGATATTCCTTCTTACTCGGTAAACGCGAATGAAACAATTGAAGTTTCAGCCGGAAGGAAACAAAGCCCGAGGATTATTGATAACCTGAAAACATCCGAGCGCAGGGGCATACCGGAATGGTTAAGCGTTGACAGGAGCGCGGTGTCCGGTAAAATGCTCAGGCTTCCGAGAAGGGACGACGTAACGCTTCCGATGAGCGAAAGGCTTATAGTTGAGCTGTATTCCAAGTAATATATTAGCGTTGCTTGGCAAGGTTTCAGGCCTGGCATGAGACGATTATAATTTTTTCCGGCCGCACAAAAACGGTCATTTTTTTTAAATGGGGGCACAATGCAGAAAAACTGGCGTGACCTTATTAAACCTAAGAAGCTCGAAGTCGAGAAGGAGACGCTGACTGCCACTTACGGCAAGTTCGTGGCCGAGCCTTTCGAGAGGGGTTTCGGCGTTACAATGGGCAACTCGCTCCGCAGGGTGCTTTTGTCTTCGCTTCAGGGCGCCGCCATTACAAGCGTCAGGTTTAATGAAGTGCTTCATGAATTTTCAACCATTCCTGGCGTGAAGGAAGACGTTTCGGATATCATTTTGAGCCTCAAGCAGGTAAAGCTGATGATTCACGGCGACGGGCCAAAGACCTTGAAGATAAAGTCTTCCGGCGACGGCGCTGTAAAGGCCGGCGACATTATTTGCGATTCGTCCGTAGAGGTGTTAAACCCTGAACTGCACATAGCGACCGTATCAAAAGACTCCAAGCTTGAATGTGAGCTTATAGCCAACACGGGCAAGGGCTACCTTCCGGCTGAGAAGAACAGGGCGCAGAATATGCCCATAGGCACCATACAGATAGACGCCATATTCCAGCCTGTTTCAAGGGTTAATTATAACGTTACGCAAGCCAGAGTGGGGCAGAGGACCGACTACGACAAGCTTACCGTCGAGGTATGGACAACCGGCGCCATTGAGCCTGAAAGCGCGGTTGCCGTTGCCGCCAAGATACTTAAAGACCAGATGAGCGTCTTCATAACGTTTGAAGAAGCGAGTGAAGAGTCAAGCTTGGAAAAGGGCGACTCGAAGCCTTTGCTTAACGAAAACCTTTACAAGACGGTTGACGAGCTGGAGCTTTCAGTGCGCTCGGCAAATTGCTTGAAGAACGCCGACATAAAGTACATCGGCGAGATGGTTCAAAAGAGCGAGCAGGAAATGCTGAGAACCAAGAACTTCGGCAGAAAGTCGCTTAATGAAATAAAAGAAATACTTAAGGTCATGGGCCTTGACTTCGGCATGAAGGTTGACGGCTTTCCTTTAAGAAAAGATCTTGATTCGCAACACACGGAGCGCAAGGAAGGCGCCTGAGGTTTTTGTTTTTCTCCTCCCCCTTTATATGGGGGAGGGTAGGGTGGGGGTGCAGTTAACCACTACTCTTAGAAAATAGCTACTGTTTCTATTTTTTAAGTTGCGTGGGTTAGACCCTAAAACGATTAAAAGAGGTTTTTTTAATGAGACATAATAGAGACGAAAAAAGGTTTGACAGGACGTACAGTCATTTAAGAAGCATGTTCGCCAACATGACTAACGATCTTATTTTCCACGGCAGAATCACAACGACCACGCCGAGGGCCAAGGCTCTTAGAAGCTACGCCGAGAAGATGATAACGCTTGGCAAGAACGGAAGCCTTGCGTCAAGACGCCGCGCCTTCGCGTTTCTTAGAAGTAAGGAAGCCGTAACAAAGCTTTTTGCCGAAATCGCGCCGCTCTTTACCGGCAGAAATGGCGGGTACACAAGGCTGATGAAGCTTGGCAACCGCCCCGGGGACAACGCTTCAATGTCCGTTATGGAGCTTGTTGAGAGTAAGAGCGCGGTAGTAGCCGGAGCTGACACAAAGAAGGCGAAGACAGCCGCGCCAAAGGCAAAGAAAGCGCCTGTGGCAAAAGTAAAAGCCGCCTCGAAAAAGGCATCATCAAAACCAACAGTGAAAAAAGCCGCGAAGGAAAAAACCGCGCTAAAGACGAGGGCAAGAAAGGCTGAAAAAGGTTAAGACGTAAAGCTGGTAGGATGTAAAGCAGGCAAGACGCAAAATATAATCACATAATTCAAAGGCCGGAGGGTTTTATAGCCCTCCGGCCTTTTTTATTTTGAGGGTTAAAAAATAGACGTTATCTTGATTGTCGTGACGATATTTACCTTCTCAAAGTCAGTTTAGAAAGTGAATTGTTTATACCTTTTCAAAATTTACTTGACAAAAAATGGGGGGGGTAAAATGCTTAGACATTCAACGCATACGATTGATTAATTTATGTGGATTTGGTTTAGCTTAAAATTGTTTAATAAAAAAGTAGTTAGCTTGATAATATTGACAGTTACAAGAGTAAACTAATGTAGTTTTGATGTTATATTTGAAAAAAATTTAAAAAAAGGAGGATTTTAATACGAAAAAAATGCCGATAATAAAATCACTAAGGTTTTCTTTGATAATGGTAGCTCTTTTATTTATGGCTGGGTGCGCAAATCATGTTGGTAATTTTTCTGCACTGGCAACCGGAACATACAGATCCGAGAATGTAAACGAAAAGCATCTGGTGGCAAAAAATGTTGATGGTGAGTCACTGTGCTGGCATGTCCTTATGATCCCAACTTGCGTCTATCCCAAGTTAGATCAAGCTGTCTCTGAAGCGCTTAGCAAACATAATGGTGATTATATGCAAAATTCGCGGGTTTATTGGAAATATACATGGTATTTTCTTGTAGATAGCTTCGGCTGGAGAGTTGAAGGTGATGTATATAAGACAAATGAGTAAGATATTTAAATATGTCGTTTTGCTTCCTATGTATATGATTCTTTTAGGGTGCGGTATGATATTGAACGGTCCGAAGCAAGATATTACCGTTACCGTGCCGTCAGGCGCCACGGTAGTGGTAGGCGATCAAAAAGTAGAAGGCTCCAAGGTCGT
>SCQA01000313.1 GCA_004298725.1 bacterium | reverse complement strand
CATGCGCGCGCTCACCTGCGACGGAGACGTAAACTCGGCAATATGCTCCCTGTAATAACGCTGGGCAGACTCATCGCTTGCCGCGCCGGAGGCATCAACGCCTCTGCCTATGGACCTTTCAACGGTTTTACGCACTACAAGCTTTCTTTTTATTTCCTTCTCCCATGTCTTTACATCGCCGTAACGGTCAACTATAGCGTCTTTAAACGCGTCGTCGCCGGAGTCCTTCTTTATTTTGTCAACTTCAGCCGACACCTCAGCCGGTGTCGCGTCCACCCCGGATTTTTCAGCCTCGTTAAGCAAAAGCTCTTCTTCTATAAACTGGCTTACAAGCTCGTTTTTCAGCGCGGCAAGTTCCGGGCTGTTTGTGTCGGTCGTGTCTTCGGGCAACAAGCGCTTTAACGCTTCGTTATATTGCCTGACGGTGACAACGCGCTCCCCTACCGTAATTACCGGCTGAGTGGCCTCTGTATCTTCCGGCCCGGTGCAACCGGCGCCGGCAAGAGAGAGGGCAAGCACGGAATATATAAAGTAGCATCTTCGTAACGTCAACTTTCTTTTCATACCGCCGTGCATGAAACCTCGCGTAATCATTAAAGGGTGCTTCTAAAAATCAGGAAACATCTGATTAATTCTTTTGTGCAGTCAAAAGGTATCGGGTATCAATTCAGAGATGTCTTTTCCGGCAACCGTTACCTGTCTTTTCCTCACCTTTACCCCTCACCCTACCCTCTCCCAAGAAGGGGATTGATATCCCTCAAGGGGAGAGGAGAAAAAAAGAAATTAATCAGAGCTTCCTTAGAATTTTTTTCCGGGGTCGAGGCAGGGCGAAATAAAAAGTAGAGCATATAATGCGCAAATGTGAGCGTTTTTATTTCGTCCTAACAAAGAGATCAGGAAAAAGGGCGATTTTTAAAATACGTTGAATTATATCACCGTGCCGCAAGCCGTTACAAGTTCTTTCAACGTCATCCGTGCCAAGCCGACAGCCTCCCCGTGAGCAAGCGTTTCTGGCAGTCGTACTGAAAACCTTGAATCAGGCATAAGCCTGTATTTATTCGGCTCTTTTTTTACTAATTTAAGCGCCTTTTCAGCGAGCCTTTTGCCCATTTCAGCATCTTTGCCGGTGTATTCGCCAAGCGTCAGGTAGAGCCTCGCCCCTTTTTGCGCCAATTCCTTTGCCTTAAGTTTTTTAAGAAGAAGCTTAAGCCCGGCAACGTCAATAAGGTTGACGACCGTGGGCGGAATCCCGCCGTAGCGGTCGCTAAGCTCGTCATTTAACGTATTAAGCTCGTCTTCCGAAGACACCGAAGCGAGCCTTTTATAAAAACCAAGCCTCTGACGCGCGTCCGGCATATAGTCATCCGGAATAAACTGCGAAACCTTCATGTTTATTTCCGGGTTTACTTCATTCTCGCGAACTTCTCCTTTAAGCTCCATTACCGCCTCTTCAAGAAGCTCGGTGTACATTTCAAAACCTACCTCCACAATATGGCCTGATTGCGTCGTGCCGAGAAACTCCCCTGCGCCGCGTATTTCAAGGTCGTACGTGGCTATTTTAAAACCGGAACCCGGGTCGCAAAGTTCCTGAATAACCTCGATACGCTTTCTGGCGTCGGGCGTAAGTTCCGACGGTTCCGGGCATATAAAATACGCGTAAGCCCTGTGAGAGCTCCTGCCGAC
>SCQA01000312.1 GCA_004298725.1 bacterium | reverse complement strand
TTAGACAAATAAAGTTAACTTCTTCGTCAAGACAAAAAACAGTCTTGTAGCCCACCATTTGAGCTTGGCGTAATTCAACACTTAATACATAATACAAAAACCCGCAGTCATTGAAAAATGACTGCGGGTTTTGTCTTTCAAATTGAATACAATCAAGCGTCTGCCGAGAGCGCGGCAAATGCGGGAGTTTGCCTACCCCGCTTGTTTCTTGTGGCGCAGATATTCTATAAAGCCGGGAAGCACGGATATAATTACAATGACCATGATGACGATGGTGAAGTTATGTTTAATCGTTGGAATGTTGCCGAAGAAGTAACCCGCGAAAACAAACCCGCCAATCCAAAGCAGAGCGCCGATTACGTTGAACGCTATAAACCGTGTGTACGACATAACGCCTATGCCGGCTATAAACGGAGCGAATGTGCGTATTATGGGTATGAACCTTGCCAGTATTATCGTCTTGCCGCCGTATTTCTCATAAAATTTTTGTGTGCGGTCGAGGTGTTTTCTCTTAAAAAACCTTGCGTCCGCGTGAAAGACCTTCGTGCCCAGTCTATGCCCTATGGCGTAGTTTACGCTGTCGCCAAGTATGGCCGCAACGCTTAGAACGATAAAGAGAACTTTTACGTCGAGCGTGTCAATGGCTGATATAGCGCCTATGGCGAAAAGAAGCGAGTCACCGGGAAGAAACGGCGTTACCACAAGGCCTGTTTCGCAAAATATTATGAGAAATAAGAGCAGGTAAGTCCACGTGCCGTATGAGGCGATTATTACGCTTATGTATTTGTCCAAGTGCAGGAAGATGTCAATCAGGTATTTCGCAAGTTCCATTGTAACTTCCTTATCGCGGTCGTTAATAAAAAAGGCGTTTTAATATAGCATATCCGCGGCAAAACTCAAAACAATAAGCTTTTTAGTTTTTGGCGTCGTGCGTTTTGAGTATGGCGTAATCGTGGGCGTTTTTATATGTGTTAATGTGTATTGAGCTTTTTATAGCTCGATAGAAAGTTCATCAATTGTGCGGTAGGCGCGTAA
Source organism: bacterium (assembly GCA_004298725.1). Lineage (GTDB taxonomy): Bacteria > Desulfobacterota > GWC2-55-46 > GWC2-55-46 > GWC2-55-46 > SCQA01. The sequence goes on along the minus strand of SCQA01000312.1, from coordinate 11,736 downwards.
AGCCATTCAATATTAACAAGGCAATGCAATTATTTTTAAAAAGATATTATAAATCAATGTGTTAAGCAGTGTTTGACAACAGTTGTCAGATTGCGAAACAGCCGAATTTGTGATATAATTAAAAATATGAGAGACGTGGCGCAGGAGAAGATTTGCCTGAGCCAATTTGCCTCTTCGGGAGGTGACTTATATGTATCTCGATTGGCATGATAAAGACATCAGACACATGGAGGAGGCGTATATCGCGGTTACGGTAATTTTCATACTTGCCTTGATCGTCGGCAGTTTTCTTGTCGAGTTCTAACCGCGCTTAGCTGAACGGTTTGGTATGCCGTTAACAAAAAGGGAGTAGTCCCTTTTTGTTTTTTTTTGGCTTATTTTTATATTTTTTAGGTAGATAGCGGTTCAGGCGTGATAATAAAATACCTAATTACGATTTTAAAAATGGAGGCGGCGGGCGGATTTGAACCGCCGCATCGCAGTTTTGCAGACTGCTCCCTTACCACTTGGGTACGCCGCCGATTGAGTAATGCGTACATAGCTACTATAATAAGCGGTAGATGATTTTGTCAAGATAAAAACAGTATGCTTGGCGCGGCGCGTAAAATCTATGCGGGAAACGAGCCTTCAAAAATGGCGGTTTATGCCAATGTTTTGTGTCATAAGAAATGAGGCGGCGTGTAAAGCGGACACGGGCTTCACATTTCGTCTTTTTCAGCTATAATAAAAACGTAACGCGTTGCCTGCGTACCGTAAAAATTTTACAGGCTGAATCAGACGCTGTAAAATGATTACATCATGTTTATAAGATGAAGTTTTATTTGCCGCTCGGCGGGTTTTTCTCACCTTGATATTCATTCGATTTTAAAAAGCCGCACATTCGTTCAAACGGCATTAGTTGGCGGGTGCTCGACGCGCCCGATGTTGAAATTTGCGTGCCGTGAACCGCGGCTAATCAGGAGTGAAAGCGATGAAGAGCGTATCCGTCATAGAAAAGGCCGCAAAGCTCAGTTTCGGGGTTAAGGTCTGCGTAGTCGCAACCGCCGCTCTTTTGTCGTTTACTCTGGTGCTTTTTACCCTTACGTCGAAAAGCCTCGGCGGCAGTTACGCCACGGCTGTTTATACTATCCATTCGCTGAAGATAAATATGTTTTCCCTTGTATTCGCGTCGTTTTATTCCATTTTAATATTTGGGCTTGTTTCAGCGGTTGTGGGGCTTATAACGGTATTTTATTCTCATAAGATAGCCGGGCCGATATTCAGGATGGAGAAAAGCCTTGAGGCTATAAGAGACGGAAACCTTACAGTAAGCACCCGGTTTAGAACAGGCGACCAGCTCTTTGGCGCCGCCGACGAAATGAATGCGATGGTAAAAGCGTTAAACAGTACGGTACGGTCAATTGACGACGCGCTTAGCGAAGTGGAGCGTGCTGAAAACAGGCTTAAAGAGGCCGCCGTTGGCGCACATATGTCGGATGAGGCGTTAACCGAGGCGGTTGATGCCATGGGGCACGGCGTAGAGAGCGTCAGCAACGCTTGTTCACGCATTAAATCAAAAGGATAGAACTACGCGTGAAGAAAACGTTTTTTATAGCTGTCTTGGCGCTGATTGTGGCGGGGTTTTATTACGGCCTTGTTTATTCCACTTGGTCGAGTTATCATAATTTCGAGGGCAACTGCAACAGCTGTCATTTAATAACGCCTTCGGAAGGCGAGGCGGTCGGCACATTTGTAAAAGACGTTACATTCATGTGTACAGGTTGCCACGGAAGCGTTAAAAATCTTTCGCATCCGGTTGATGTAAGGCCGAAAGGGGCTGTTCCGGCGGATTTTCCGCTTGACTGGAAAGGAGATTTGTCGTGCGTCTCCTGCCACTTCGCCCACAGGCAGGGGTATGGAAAGTATCATATGAGGGTAAGCTCAAGCGGCGCGGGGCTTTGTCAGTTTTGCCATAGCGACATTGACGAAAAGATGCATAAAACTTCCGTTGAAACGGCGCACCTTGGCGGTTCGCTAAGCGCGAAGCAGGCGCCGGGAGAGCTGTTAACCGAACTTGACGAGCTTTCTTTCAGGTGCCTTTCCTGCCATGACGCGCTTGTAGGCAGAGATGCCATTGTGGACAGCCTCGAAGTTATGCAGGGTTTTCATGCGAAGAATTTAATAGGGCTTAGCCATCCGGTGGGCGTTTCCTACATAGAGGCTAAGCGCAAGTACAGGGGCGCTTATACGGACGTAGACGCGCTTCCGCCTGAAATACGCCTTTTTGGAGGGACTGTCGGTTGCGGTTCGTGCCATAACCCGTATTCCAAGCGCCACTACGACCTTGTAATCAGCAACCAAGGGAGCAAGCTTTGTTTGGCTTGCCATGTAAAGTAGTGTGTGGGCGGGGTTTTCATTTTAATACCTCGTTAATAACAATTTAATGCCCTTAATGTACTATCTTAGTGCGTAGGGCAACAGACTTGTTGAATATTTTTCCGTGATATGTTAATTTTGCCGGGAGCACATTATGGAAATGAAACAGTCGGTTCGTCCCGCGTACCGCAGACGCAATTTCTTAATTAAGAAGGGCTTGCAAGGCAAGTTCGTCATGGGGTTGCTCGCCGCCGTAATATCAGGCATACTGCTGAACTTAGCCCTTGTTTATATCTTCCTTGACCGGGAGCTTACCGGAGAGCTTTACAAAATTCATTTAACGATACACAGCACTTCCGAGCTTGCATGGCCTGTTTTGTGGAAAATGGCCGTTGTCACTTTGCCGGTAATTTTGATTGCCGCGCTTGGCGCGGCGTATTATTTTACGCGCAGATTAGAAGCGCCTCTTTACAGTTTTATCGGGAGTTTGCGCAGGTTCGCGGCCGGTGATTTTTCCGGCAAGCCGGAGAGTATTGCCATTGAAGGCCTTACGGAAGCGCTTGACATGGCGCATGGCGGGCTTGAAAGCAGGTTCTCGTCAATAAAAGGCGCGGCGAAAGGGCTTGAAGAGGCCTTTGCGAGGGTCAAGGCCGTTGCCGGAAGAAAACACGCGGAGGCGGAGTTTATACAGGCTATCGGCGAGTTTTCCCGTCAGCGCTCAATGATGCGGCGCGAGGTCCGGCGGTTTAATTTATGACGATAAATATATCAGCCATGAAAAAAATGATGGGAAAAAGAACGTTCAGAAGTTTGGCGGTAGCGCTCTGTTTCGCGTTTATCGCGCTCTTATGCGCCGAGGCTAAAGCCGACTGGCCGATGTTTTTGAAAGACAAAGAGCATTCGTCTTACGTTGATAAGGCGCCGGGGCCGCCTTATGTACTTAAATGGCGTTTTTCAACAAAAGGGGCGGTCTATTCTTCTCCTATTGTTTATAAAAACAAGATTTACGCGGGGTCATACGATAAAACATTTTACGCGCTCGACGCCGCTACCGGCAAAGAGGTTTGGCGTTTCGCGTCCGGCGCAGAGATACTCGGCGCCCCTGCCGCGGCAAACGGCATGGTGTATTTCGGCTCAAAGGACGGCAAGGTTTACGCGCTTGACGCCGACACCGGAAAACCTCTGTGGGATTACGCGACCGAAGGCAAAATAACGACGTCGGTGTTGGAATCAGGCGGGGTTGTTTATGCCGCCGGAAGCGACCTTTACTTATACGCGCTTGCCGGTGCAAAAGACGCGCCAAAGGGGCGTCGCGTTTGGCGCATGAAGTTTGCCGACAACGAGCTTCTGGGCGGCATATATTCCTCTCCTGTTATTTTTGAAGGCTCCGTTATATCCGCAGGCAAAAACGGCGCGATATACGCTACAAACCTTAAAAGCGGTAGCAGAAATTGGTTGAAAAGGACTGATTCAGCCATCTATGCCCCGATGTCTGTAAATGACGCCGTGTTATATATGGCGAGTTTTGAGAGAAAGTTGTACGCTTTTGACGTCAAGACCGGCAAAATTAAGTGGAGCAAGGAATTAAACGGAGAGTATGCTTATGGAGCGCCTGTAATCGTAAAAGACAAAATATACCTTGGGCTTAGAAACGGCCATATAAAGATATTTGATAAGGCAAACGGCAAGGAAAAGTCGGATTTCGCGCTCTGCGATTCTATTAATTCGACGCCGGTTATCACCGGAGGCGGCGTGCTTATAACGGGTTGCGCCGACGGCGGAGTTTATGCCGTTGACGCCGATACCGGCGCTGTAATATGGAGTTATTTAACCGGCGGCGCCATACATGCTTCCGTTGCCGTTACTGAAGACGCTGTTTATATCGGCTCGCTTGACGGGTCGATATATGCGTTCGGGCGCTGATACTTAGCGTTTTTTTGGGCGTATTGCTTTTTAGCGCGGGGATGAAAGAATGGTTGATTTTTCAATAAGGTTTACGAACATGTCGTTTAAGCGTAGCGCGAAAGTTGCCATGGCGGTGTTTGCGGCGTGTCTAGTTCTTACCGGAATAGTCTCAGCCGCTACTACTGCTGAGGCTCCAAAGACAGAGCCAGCAAAGACAGAGGCTCCTAAGGCGCCCCCCGTGCGTATTTCACCGCCGTATAGTGTGGCTGACGCGTTAAAGTCGCTTATCAGTCCGCACGAGCAGATAAACGACGAGGGCGAAATTTTATGGGATAAATGCCTTATATGCCACAAAAATGTCCCCGATATAAAGGCTGAGAAGTCTATAAAGGATGTAACGCTCCGGTATGACGGGAATATGAACGACATATGCTATAAATGCCATCCCATAGGCAAACATCCGGGAAGCGAAGACATTACATCTCAAATTTTGCAGAGCGAGGCTCCGGAGCATCTTGTCGTGCCGTCAAAGCTTGTGGTAAAGAGCATGAGGTTTCTTATGAAGGACGTTCAGGTTATTTTGCCGCTTGAGCCCAAGACCGGCAAGGTGATATGCTCAACCTGCCATAATCCGCACGAACGGGGGTTGCTCTCCGGCAGAGCCAACTGGGGGGCGGATACAAGGCAAAGGCTAAGAAGCGAAGGGCTTGACATCTGCCAGTTTTGTCATAAAAAATAGTTTTAAGAAAGGTCTGATTAATTTCTTTTTTCTCCTCTCCCCTTGCGGGATATCAATCCCCTTCTTGGGAGAGGGTAGGGTGAGGGGTAAAGGTGAGGAAAAGACAGGTAACGGTTGTCGGAAAAGATATCTCGGAATTGATACCCGATACCTTATTGACCGCGGAAAAGAATTAATTAGAGGTTCCTTAATTTTACGCGACATTGACGCGCGCCGTTGGTTATAGCGGCGCGTAAGCTTAAAGAGGCCATTGATATGAAAATTAGAAAGACAACCGGAAGATTAGGCTTGGCTTTAGTGTCTGTAGCGCTGGCTCTGTTTGTAGTTGCAGGTTGTTCGTCTCAGGGCGTAAAGCCCGATGCTGAAGACGGCTCAGCTTCAAAGACTATTGTTTGGCCGCTGGCGCCTGAAAAAGCGCGCGTGGCGTTTTTCAAAATTATAGCAACGCCCGACGATATTGGCGCCAATAAAGGTTTTTTCAGCAGAATACTGGATTTCGTGCTTGGTTCATCGAATCAGGAGATAATAAAGCCTTACGGCGTTACAACGGACCCGGCCGGACGTATGCTTGTAGCGGATAACGGGTATAAGAGGGTTCATATATTCGACCTTAAAAAGAATAGTTACGATATGATAGAAAGCGCTGAAGACGTGCGGTTTAGTTCGCCCATCGGCGTGGCCGCGGACGCTGACGGCAACATATACATATCAGATTCAATTTTGCAAAAGGTCTTTGTTTTTAATAAAAAAGGCGATTTTCTTTTTCCGATAGACGCCGGTGAAAAACCCACCGGCATAGCCGTGAACAGGCAAGAAAAGCGTTTGTATATTGTTGATACCGGAACGCACAGCGTTGGGATATACGACTTAAAGGGTAAAAAAATTACACACTTCGGCGTGCTTGGTAACGGCAAGGGCGGCGAGTTTAATTATCCGGTGGATATTTCCATAGACAAAAACGGTGACGTTTATGTCGTTGATGCGATGAATTATAAGATTCAGATATTCGACAAGGGCGGCAAGTTTATAAGCATGTTCGGGCATCAGGGCGACGGCACCGGCGATTTTGGCCGGCCAAAGGGCATAGGAATTGACAACGACGGCAATATATACGTGGCTGATTCCCTCTTTGATACAATACAGATATTCGACCGCAAAGGAAGTTTTTTACTTAACTTCGGCAGTATAGGCGGCGATAAAGGCGCGTTCTGGATGCCTGCCGGTTTGCATATTGGCTCCGGCAATAAGATTTACGTGGCTGATTCGTTCAACAAAAGGATTCAGATATTCGAGTACATGGGCGGAAGCAATTAACCGGAGCGGCATTTATTTATAATTGAGCATCGGTCTGGGCGCGTTTTTTTGTCCGGCGGGACATATGGAAATAGGCAACTCCAGAAAAAGGGGCACCGCGATGAATATTGAAAATAAGACGATACAAACGGAAAAGGCCTTTATAAAAGACGCCGCTACCGGATTAAAAGAGCGTGCGGATAAAGCACGGGGCGTTTCGCAACGAAGCGCGCTAAAGAGGGCATTCGCAGTAGCGGCTGTAGCCGCGGCGGTTATGCTTGTCAGCCAGAGCGCGGCAATGGCAGGCGTAGCGGCTACGAAACATAACTTCGGCTCCATGTCAACGGCGACTATAAAGACGCAGGATACCTCTGAAATATGCGTCTTTTGCCACACTCCGCACAATTCCGTGCCGGCGCAGGGCATGTGGAACAAGCAGATACCCGGCGACATATATAACGTTTACGCGAGTCAGACAATCGTGGCGGCCGTGGGCCAACCGACAGGCTCATCAAAGCTTTGTCTGTCATGCCATGATGGCACCATAGCCGTAGGGTCTCTTCTTAATCTTCCCGGGCCGGTATCCCCGATGGCGGGTTCGTTTAACGTTACCGGAGCCGGTTTAACCGCAGGCGCCATAAGCACGACTTCCGCGTCTTATATCGGCACGGACCTTACCAACGACCACCCGATTTCGTTTAACTACTCGCTCTCATATCCTTCAAACGTGGAAATAAAATCTTCCAGTACGTTTCCTTCGCAGGTCAAACTTGATAGCACGAATAAATTGCAGTGCACGACGTGCCACGATCCGCACGGAACGAATTATCCGAAGTTCATGGTAACGTCACTTGATAACGGCACTCTGTGCAATACGTGCCACGATAAACGGTATTGGAACACTATGCCGGCCGTTCACAGGGATGCAATTACGGTATGGAACGGCGCCGGCGTGAACCCGTGGCATATTGATATGGGCGCTACCGGATACACCAATGACACGCCGGATGTGCAGAGTTGTTTTATATGCCATCGTTCCCACGGCGGAGCGGCTGGCAAAGAGCTTTTGAAGGGCACGAATCCGGCAACTTCCGCGGTAACGGATGAGGAATGGACATGCCTTAATTGCCACAACGGCAATGCCGCGGCAAAGAACGTGGAGCCGGAGTTCAACATGCTTTCCAAGCATGACGTCAAGGGTTATTCAGGTAAGCATATACCGTCGAGGTCGTTTGCCGGAGACCCAGTAAGGGAATCGCAGGCCGCGCTCGGCTTTAATGCTCCGGCCAACAGGCACGCCGAGTGTGCGGATTGCCATAACGGGCATGGCGCAAAGGCCGGCAGTCATACGATTGGCGGAGCAAACGGCAATATCATCGGAAGCAATATACTCGGCAGTTGGGGCGTAAAGCCGACGCTTCCGTGGCCGGCGGCGGGCGTAGCGTCAACCACATTTACTGTGGTTGACTTCACAACCGTTCTTCCGGGCGGAAACAACCTTGAGGGCTATCTGTGCCTTAAATGCCATTCGTATTACGGTTACGGCACCTCGCTTATAAACGTGCCTTCCGGCAACGCGGACAATTCGCTTGTGTACGAGTCTGATCCTACGGCGGACTTTAACGGCAACAACCCGAGCTATCATCCGGTCTTCGCTCAGGGCAAAAATATGCCGTTAGTAAGCGCCAACCCCAACTGGCCGCTCAACAACCTCGGCCTTACAAATACTTTCAGGTACGTTGATTTTCCGGGTATAGGGGCGCGCACCGGCTGGTATAGCATGACGCACGATTCAACCATTACCTGCACGGACTGCCATTCGTCAAGCTCGCTTGCCGGCGTGCCGACCGGGCCGCAAGGCGCGCACGGCTCAGCCGAGAAGTGGATTCTTAGGAGGAATGAAACCGGCGCCGGAAGCACGGCAAACTTCTGTTATAATTGCCACAGAAGGGACGTTTACGGCGACGAAGGCTACGTGGGCATAAACGCGAACTACTCGCGTGTTCCGCACCCGGTTGACGGCCTTGGTGCCGCGTCTACGTTTTATCAGCTCGGCGCCAAAACAGGCAACAACAGCAACAAGTTCGGCATACTGTGCCTTACCTGCCACGGCGGGGCTTATGATACCGTCAACAACGTAATGAAGGGCATACACGGCTCAAACTTGCCTGCCGGAACTCTTGTAGGCTCTCAGGCGCTTGCAATGCGGATGATGAACGGCTCGTGTGTTGAGTCTTATACGCCGGCAACAACGCTAACGGCAGGGACTATGCAGTTCAGAGTTGTCAATATGACGACTGATAACGACAAGGTTTGCAGGTATAACTTTACAAATACGACGCCTACAGTAATGAGTACTTACGACTATTAAGAAACACGAGTCGAAAGAAGCTGTAAGGGCGGCAGTTAGCGGATTGAAGACGGTGATCAGTGGAATATTACATAGCGGTTAGCGGGTAGTCGCATGGAACTGCCGTTCACGGCATTTTAACGGCTATACAGACGGATTTCTTCAGATGATAGCCGTTTACGGACGTACCGTAACGGCGATGCGCGATACGGCGATGAACCAATATATTTTAGTTTGTCAGGTTTGGTAATAAAATGCGTAAGCGTTTTGCCGCATTTTGTATCTTTGGAGTGTTGATTGCCGCAGTCGCGGTTATGGCGTTTTTCCCCGCTGTTGCAGAGGGGCAGGAAGAGCGCGCGCGGACAAATCCGCACGATTTTTTGTCTAAGAATTATTGCGGCGTGTGCCACAGCGAGGATATGCCGAAGCTGACGAACGACCCTGTGTCAACTTGCACTAAATGCCATCAGGGCAATATGGTTGATCATCCGGTGCAACGGCATCCGCTCGGCAAAAAGCCGGGGATAAACGTTCCCGGTGCGTTGCCGCTTAGCGCAGGCGGAGAGATAGTCTGCCATACATGCCATGACAATCATAATACGTCGAAGTTTGGCAAGATGTTGAGGGTTGATTTTTTCAGGTTATGCGTTTCATGCCATGTAGGCTACTGATAGGGGTTGTTGTTTTTAGCGATTTAGGGAAATTCTGTTTTATTACATGGTTGTTGCTCAGAGCAACGCGAATAAATCATATTTAGCGGTAAATCAAATACTTGGATATTGCTTTATCGTTTGCGCTCCTCGGAGTAATGACATAAAACCGAATTATTCAGAGATTCCTTAGTTGAATGTGCGCGGCGGACGTTTTTGGTTGTTTTGCGCAAGCGAGCGGTCGGAGGTTTCTAAATTGAAAGGTTTTAATAAAAAAGTTTTGGTCTTTGCCGGCGTTGCCGTTATTGCGGGCGCGGCTGTCTGCGCTTTGGCTTTTGCGCAGGGCGACGTTTCGGCTGGTACCGGTTTTAAAAAACTCAAGCCGGCGGGTGCGTACGGCGCAACGGTTATTGACAGAAATACTAAAGAGCATAAAAGCGTAAAACCGGTAATCTTCCCGCATTGGCCGCATAGGGTAACTTATTCATGCAAAGCTTGCCATACTGATTTGGGCTTTGCTTTTAGCGCCAATTCAGCGGATATAAAGCACTCTGCGCTTGAGGCTGGAAAGTACTGCGGCAAATGCCACAATAACAAAACATCTTTCGGTTTGTCGGAATGCGACCGTTGTCACTTGCACGGTGTAAAGGCCGGAGTAACCTCTAAAAAGATAGAAGACGCGCTCGCCGGCCTGCCGCCGGACGACTTCGGTAATAAAGTTAATTGGGTTTCGGCGCTTCGCGACGGTAAGATAAAGGCCGTGGCAACGCCTGACGGCACAGGGGAGTTAAGTCCGCTTGATTTGGACGTGGAAATGGCCGTAACAAAGTTTAGCCCGCACCCGCCGGATGTGTTGTTCCCGCATAAGGCGCATACCGAGCAATTGGATTGCACAGCGTGCCATACCGGCGCGGTAGACCCGTCCGGCGTTTTCATACCGCAAAAGGGCGCTAATACCGGAATGAACATGATGAAGATAATTTCCGGGCAGTATTGCGGCACATGCCACGGCAAGGTATCATTCCCGCTTGAGGATTGCTTCAGATGCCATTCAATGCCGCCTCCAAAGCCGCCTGAGCCTCCTAAAAAAGAGGAGCCTAAAAAAGAGGACGGAAAGACGGATAAAGACGGAATTAAAAAGGACGAAGCAGACAAGGATAAGGCAGGCAGTCCGGCAAAAGATGCCGTTAAGCAGGACGGCGCGGTAAAAGACGCGCCTAAGCCGTCCGCTCCGCCGGAGCAAAAGAAGTAGCTTGGAAAAAAGTTAAACGTGTACACAGGCCGTTCTTAAGCAATTAAGAACGGCCTGTTATTTTATCATCATGGTAGCGTCAGGCACCTTTTGCTTTTTTCTGAAATGTGTTTTTTCTTTTGTCTCTCTATTTGCTGAAGAGGGCATGAGGGGATTTATACTGTAATATTCACCGCACGAATACGCTATGAGCCGATATTTTCAAATACCATAAGCTTTTTGAGAGGAGTTTACCGCTTTTGTCCGTAACCATGCAAAACAACGCAAAATATGATATTATTGCCGTATGGAGGTAATCACCTCTCACGTCAACGCAGACCTCGACACGCTTGCTTCCATGATAGCGGTTGCCAAGCTATATCCAAGCGCCCGTCTTGTCTTTTCCGGTTCAGTGGATAAGAAGGTGAAAGAGGCTTTGCAGACTTTTTCCCTTCCGTGCAAATTCGAGCGCATGAGAGACTTCGCGCCGGAGCTGTCATCCGTAACAAAACTTATACTTGTTGACGTAAAAGACCCTTCGCGTATAGGTCATTTTTCTGAAATAATTGCCAAGCCGGGCGTTGACGTGCATATTTACGACCACCACATGGCGGCCTCCGGCGGTATTAAGCCGGTTTTTTGCGTTATAGAGCCTTATGGCTCGACTACCACGGTCCTCGTTCACATTCTGCGCGCAAAGAACATAGGCGTTACTCCTGTTGAGGCCACGGTTTTAATGGCTGGAATTTATGAAGACACAGGTTCTCTAAGCTACCCGTCCACGACAGTTAAAGATTATGAAGCCGCGTCTTTTTTGCTTTCATCCGGCGCGGACCTTAACGCAGTCGGCGGGCTTTTGAAAAGGGAGCTGACCTCCGGGGAACTATCGGCGCTCAACGAATTTTTGCATTCGGAGACTATCTACACGGCCGGAGCCGCTACCGTGGCTATAGCCGAGGGCAGGCTTGAGAAATCATCGGGCGACGTCGCGTCGCTTGCTCATCGCATACGTGAAATAAAAGGGCATGACTGTGTTTTTGTTCTGGCTGACGCCGGCGACAGAATACACATGGCGGCAAGAAGCGCCACTGCCGATGTTGACGCCGGTTCGGTGGCAAGGGCGCTTGGCGGCGGGGGTCACCCGATGGCGGCCTCGGCTACGTTAAAGGACGTAACGCTTGTGCAGGCTAAGGAAAGGTTGATTACAGCCATA
>SCQA01000311.1 GCA_004298725.1 bacterium | reverse complement strand
GAAGAGGTAAAAGAAAGGGCGAGTATCGTTCAAGTCATATCCGAGTACGTGCCGTTAAAAAAACGGGGCGCCAACTATATTGGTTTGTGTCCGTTTCATTCCGAGAAGACTCCTTCTTTTTCAGTAAATGAAGAAAAAAAGATTTTCTATTGTTTCGGTTGCAACGCCGGCGGCAACGTCATAGCGTTTTTAATGAAAAAAGACGGTGTGGAATTTCCTGACGCCGTCCGCACCCTTGCGAGCAGGTTCGGGGTTAGGCTATCGGATGAGAAAAAGGGCGAGTACGGTTTTAAAGACGCGCTCTATCACGCAAACAAGCTTGCCGCCCAATATTTCGCCGACGCGCTCCGCTCGGCTGTTGGCGCTCCGGCACGGGAGTATCTTAAAAAAAGAGGTTTTCAAGAGGCTGACGCTGAACTTTTGCGCGCCTTTGGCGTAGGCTTTGCGCCGGACGCATGGAGCGGCCTTAGCGCGTTTCTTGCCAAAAACTCGGTGTCTATGGAGCTTGCCGTAAAGGCGGGCCTTGTAGTTAAGAGGGAAGAAAAGACGGGTTATTACGACAGATTCCGCTCAAGGCTTATATTTCCCATTACCGACGTAAAAGGCAGGGTTGTCGGTTTTGGCGGAAGGAGCATGGCAAATATTGAGCCGAAGTACCTAAACTCCGCGGATTCGGATATATTTAAGAAAGGCGCCACGCTTTACGGCCTGCAAGCGGCAAGGTCGGCTATTGCGGAAAAAGGTTTTGCGGTTGCCGTGGAGGGGTACTTCGACCTTTTGCAAATGCACCGCCACGGCTTTACCAACAGCGTGGCCACAATGGGCACCGCTTTGACAGCCGGGCACGTGAAAACGCTTAAGGGATACGCCAATTGCGTATACGCGCTCTTTGACACGGACATTGCCGGAAAGGCCGCGGCAGTCAGGGCGCTTGACATATTTCTTGAAGAAGAAGTCGCGGCGCGAATTGTACTGCTTCCTTTTGGTGCGAAAGATCCTGACGAGCTTTTGTCGAAATCAGGAAAGGTCGTGATGCAAACTGCGCTTGACGAGGCCGAACCGCTTATGGTGTTTTATTTGCGGGAGCTTCAAAAAAAGATTCCGGTGGATACGCCTGAGAATAAAACAAAGTATTTAAGCGCCGCAAGCACGCGCCTTTCACGCGTAAAGAGCGTAGCCGAGCGAGGGCATTACGCCTCGTTTGTGGCCGGTCTCTTGGGCATACCCGCGGCGGCTGTTTTTGAAGCGGTTGGAAAGCCGGTGCCGGGTGCCGCTACCCGTATGCCGGCATATGTTCAGGCAACCGGCGCAAGCCTTGTTGAACGCACCGTGCTTAGGATAATTTTAAAACACCCGGAGTTTTATGACGCGGACGTTGACGCGGCGCTCCGCTTCTTTACCGGAGCGGTGGTAAAGGAGGCCGCTATGGTTGTGGCAGGGCATTACGCGCAAAATAAGTCAATAAACGCTCAGGCCATAATAGAAGAAGCGGGCGAAGCCGGAGGCGACAGCGTCAAGGCTTTGCTCGCAAATATGCTTTTAAATGACGGCGACGGTTTTATGGAGAACCCGCGGAAGATGCTTAATGACAGTTTGAAAAAGATTTTAAACAAGGGTAAACTTAAAGCGTCAACCGAGCTTCTTATAAAAAGTTTTGAAGAGTTGGGACATACCGAGGCAGGCAAGATGCGGCAGAGGGCCGCGCGCGGAAGAAAGCCGAGTGATGTTTAGCCGGCATAAATGAGTTTCATTGCAATATGCCACTTGGCAACTTTTGCCGTAGGTGTTCTTCTCCATCTCACTTTTGGGGAGGGGGGGTACGAGGTTTAATCCTTGCCGTATTACTCGCGCTTGTTCAGGTATACTGCAAGTTACGTGGAATTTGACCGGAAAACTATTATTACTATGGAAGAGACAAAAGACATAACAACGGAAGAAGACGAAGCTGACGAGGACTCTTTTTCAGGCGACGAGCTTGATATGGATGACACGCGCGTTGACTCCGTTTCTGAAGAGCCTCCGCTGGCCGAAGCCGCTGAGGAGGTAACGTCTCCGGCCGGGCTTCTTGATCCGGTAAAGGCCTACCTTAGGGAGATGGGCTCGGTAGTCCTTCTTACCAAGACCGAGGAGGTTGAGCTTGCCCGTAGGATTGAGGACGGCAAGCGCGCCGTTACCAAGGTGCTTTTGCGTTCTCCGGTTGTCATTGATGAAATGAACGCTTTGAAGAAGAGGCTGATTGAAAGAAAGGCTTCTGAAGAAGACGTTCTTGAGTACGACGATGCCGAAGGCTTCTTAATTGAAAGCGAACAGGAGCTTGTAGAGGCCCTTAGCTCGATTGACGAGGCTAACAAAATATACGCCAAAATAACGCTTAGTCGCGGCGGCAAGGTAAAAACGCTTTCCGCGAAAGATGAAGAGAGCCTTGTTACCGCCCTTCTTGCCATAGACAAGAAGAGCCTTATTTTTGAAGCCGTGGTCGCGAAGCTAAGGTTGTATGAGAGCGATTTAAAGCGGCTTAACAGGAAAAAGGCCGCGTTTGAAAGGGCTATGTCCGCCAAGGGCAGAAACTCAGCTGAAGATGAAAAGGAGCTTAAAAAATTTGAGCATGATATTTTCGCCATAGAAAAGGCGGTTGGCCTTGACGAGGACGGCCTCGGCGAGTTCGCATCCGCCATTGACGTGCTTGACAGGCAGATAGAAGACGCGAAGGTGCGTCTTATAAAGGCTAATTTGAGGCTTGTGGCAAGCATAGCGCGCCGGTACATGAACAGAGGGCTTCAGTTTCTTGACCTCATACAGGAAGGCAACATCGGGCTTATGCGCGCCGTTGACAAGTTTGAATATCAGCGCGGCTATAAATTTTCAACATACGCCACATGGTGGATAAGGCAGGCCATATCGCGCGCCATAGCGGATCAGGCTCGTACAATTCGCATACCCGTGCACATGATAGAGTCTATAAACAAGCTCGTTCGCGCTTCGCATTATTTTGTGCAGGAGCACGGCAGAGAGCCTCTTGCCGAGGAGCTTGCCGACAGGCTCCGGTTGCCCGTTGAAAAAGTAAGAAAGATAATGAAAATCGCCAAAGAGCCTGTTTCGCTTGATACTCCCATAGGCGACGACGGCGACAGCATGCTTGGCGATTTCATAGAAGATAAGGACGCGGCGCATCCGCATGAAGAGATGATGTCAAACGACCTGTCTCTTCATTTGAACGAGGTGCTCTCAACGCTTTCCGACAGAGAGGAAAAAGTTCTGCGGATGCGTTTCGGCATTGGCGAAAATAAAGACCATACGCTTGAGGAAGTAGGCGCGTATTTCAAGGTGACAAGAGAGAGAATACGCCAGATAGAGGCAAAGGCTTTAAGAAAACTTCGCCACCCTAAGCGGTGCAGGAAATTGAAATCGTTTTCGGATAAGTAGGAGGCGGTGTTTCGCGTCATGTGCCCGCCCTATCTTGCTGTAATAGAAAACATGTTTTTTGTTTAAACTTGGAGAATTAGCAAAATTCCTTAAACTTCTTCCTTTTGTCCCCGCGCTGGTTCAGGTTTGCAAACCTGTTCACGCTTAA
>SCQA01000310.1 GCA_004298725.1 bacterium | reverse complement strand
ATTTTTCATCACCCTTACCCTCACCAGCCAAGTTTAAGCCGCTCCGCGAGCCTCTTTGGCAATCCTGCTGATATTATTTTTTCAACTGCGGAATTTACGTCATAGTCAATTCTGTGAAACTCGACAATCTGGGTACGCGAATCGTACACTAAAAAAGACGGCATCGGGTTTGAATCACGCGGCTGTCCGATAGAACCGGGGTTTATAAGGTAAGCGCATTCACCGCGAAGTTTAAAAGACTCTTCCTCTATTACGTCAACCGAACCGTTGCATTCGGCATACACTGCGCTGATATGCGTGTGGCCGAAAAAACAGAGGCTAAGCCCGAGTTCTTTTACAAGATTTATCTGCGACGTGGCGGCTTGCCAGCCCCTGACATATTCATCTATATCATTTATAGCGCCATGCATCGCGAAGAAAAGGTTATCCACGCGCTGTGTCAACGGCAGACTCTTTAAAAACGCCTTATTTTCTTCAGTCAGGTTTTCAATTGTCCATGCAAGGGCGGCCTCGGCTGTTTGATTAAAGTCACCGCCGGGTTTAAGCCCGGCGGCGCGTATATCGTGATTGCCCATCAGGCAACGCGCGTTTTTAACGCGCAAGACGTCAACGCATTCATTAGGGCTGGCATTATAGCCGACAATGTCTCCAAGGCATATTACTTCGTTAATTTTAAGCGATGCGGCCCTTTGAAAAAAAGCTGAAAGGGCCTCAAGGTTGGCGTGTATGTCTGAAATTACGGCGTAACGCATGGGGGCCGTGAGGCGGCAAAGGCTGTAATGCTCAATGCAACGTCCCCTTGACATCATCGGAGGCGTACACGGTGCGCTCGTTCTGAAACGGGTCGTTCATGAACTTGTCGCAACAAGACTTGCAAAGTATGAATATCATCTCGCGCGCCACGTCTTGTTCAATGGCCTTTTCGTCCATTTCGTCCATGGCGTCAAGAAGGCAGTCTATACCGTCTTCTATGTTGCCTTCATACTCTTCAAGGTAGCCGTCGAAATCGGCAAAGCTTTTTATTTCAAGCACGTATTTAAGCGAGCCAGCCGGAAGGTCTTTTAAGCAAGAATGGCATCTGAGTTTTTTCATTGTCGGTTCCTTTCTTTTAAACTCCGCGCTCCGCGCGGCCATGTAACTTCGCCTTAACCTCTAATGCCATCACGCTCCGCTAAGAACGAGACCATACGGCAATTTTATCCCTAAAGATGGCGCTTGTCAAACCGAAACGGATTATGTTAAAGTCAAAAAATATGGCAAGTTTCGAGTCTATCCTTTCAAGGGATTCGTACCTCCTTTCATTAGAGCTTCGCGTCTTTTGGTTAATCGCATTTGCATACGGTTTTGCCTTTTTGTTCTTTCTATTTCATTTGATAACCGGCAAAACCGCAATCGGCAAGACGGCTCAGACAGTCTTTGGCGCTACCGCAACGGCGCACGTAATACTTATTGTATTCAGGACGTTTGAAGCAGGCAGAGCGCCTTTTCAGACGCTATACGAAAGCCTTTCATGGTTTGCCTGCACTGCGGCTGTGGCGTACCTGTACGCTTCAAGGTCATGGAAGGAAGTTTACCTTCCGGGCGTTTTTGTATCCGCCATTTCCTTGGGCGCTGTGCTTTACGCGCTTTTAGCGCGCTCTCCGTCTGTTGACCCGCTCTCTCCCGCTTTAAGAAGTTATTGGTTTGAATGGCACGTGGCTTTTGCTTTCTTTTCATACGCCGTCTTCGTTGTAAGCGCGGCAGTCGAGGTAAGCTTTCTTATAGTAAACTCGGCGCTTAAAAGGGGCCGTACAAGTTGCCTTGGTTTTACGTCGGACATGATTGACGCCTTCCACTCAAAGGCCTTCAACCTTGTGGTTTTCGGCTACCCGCTGTTAACCTTCACCATATTTTCCGGAGCCGCGTGGGCCAACGAGGCATGGGGCAAATACTGGAGCTGGGACCCGAAAGAAACATGGTCTCTCATAACATGGGTGGTCTTTACGATATACCTTCATTCAAAAGCCACAAAGAGCCTTCAGGGGCTTCCGGCTTCTGTATTTAACCTTATCGGTTTTATATGTATGATGATGACGTTTCTTGGCGTAAACTGGCTTGCCAAGTTAATGGGCATTCCGAGCCTGCATACCTACGCCGTCTAACAAATTCAACTCTAATATAGCGGCAATTAAATGCGTTACGCTGAAAAAATAAAAAACATTATACGCGCGATACTTCCCAATGAAAAGAAGCAGTTTTTTACTTGGCTTTACAAAAGCCTTTCGTCCGTAACCTGCTCGGTTTACTTAATGTGGGTAATTGTGCTTTTATGCGTCATCGGCACAATCTTTCCACAGGGCGAAGACCTCGACGAATACATAAAAGCCGGCGGAGGGTACTTAAACCTTGTCATTTCATTCGACCTTCTTGACCTTTTCTCGTCCCCGGGTTT
>SCQA01000309.1 GCA_004298725.1 bacterium | reverse complement strand
CCTGAACGCATTAAAAGTTGCAAGGGTATCTTCACCTTCAAGGAAGTTTTCAACAAAGGTAGTGCCCTCGGCTATCGAGCCGAGCATTACCGCCCTGTGGGAAATTGACTTATCGCCCGGCACAAATACGCCGCCTTTTAACCCTTTAGCCGGATATACCGTTATTTTAGAAAGATGAGTCATTAATTCTCCTTACAATGCAAAAAAAATCTCTATTTTTTCAATGCCGGAGTAATTGAATCCCTTATATGCTTTGCTTTTTCAAAACTCGTTTTTACGCCTTCAAAATCATCGGCAACAAGTTGTTTCTTGAGTTCGGCAAGCGTTTTTTCAAACTTGCCTATCATCTCAATTATGTTGCCCTTGTTCATGGCGCATATGTCAACCCACATCTCAGGCGAGCTTGACGCTATGCGCGTAAAATCGCGGAACCCGCCGGCTGAGTAGTTAAGGGCGTCAAGCGCGCCGTCGCCTGCGTCGGCAACGGCGTTTACAAGTGTGTACGCTATAATATGAGGCAGGTGGCTTACGGCTGAAAGGATTCTGTCGTGTACGGCGGCGTCCATTGTAACAACCTTTGACCCGGTAGCCTCCCACATTCTTTTAACCGTCTCGACAGCGGCCTTATTTGTCTTTTCAGTCGGCGTGAGTATGCAAACCCTGTTTTGAAAGAGGCTTATAAAAGCAGACTCCACGCCGGAATGCTCGGTTCCGGCAATAGGGTGACCCGGAACAAAATCAATGCCAGCGGGAATACACCGCTCCACTTCAAGGATAATCGCTTTTTTTACACTGCCAACATCCGTTATAACGCACGGCGCTGTAAGCGAAGAAATGGCCTTTATTATTGAGCTTGCGATTTTGCGTACCGGCACCGCCACTATTACAAGGTCAGCGCCTTTTACGCCTTCGGATATTTCGTGAGATACTTCGTCAACGACGCCCATGCGTTTGGCAAGCTCAAGGTTGGCCGAACCGGCCCTGCCTATGCCTGTTATGGAGGCAACAAGTTTTTTCTGACGGAGCGTCAAGGCAAGCGAACCGCCGATAAGCCCAACCCCGATGATAGCGGCTTTTTTGAACTGTTTTGTCACGGTTCGGCTCAGATGCTCCTTCCAACGGCAGTGGCAACGGCCCTAAGCTCGGCCATCAACGTTGCGAACTTATTCGGCTTCAACGACTGCGCGCCGTCGCAGAGGGCATTTTCAGGATCGTGGTGAACTTCTATCATAAGGCCGTCGGCCCCTACGGCTACGGCGGCCTTCGCGATTGGCGCGACAAGGTCCCACCTTCCGGCGGCGTGGCTCGGGTCGATAAACACCGGCAAATGAGTTTCTTCCTTCAAAACAGGAACCGCGCTTATGTCAAGCGTGTTCCGCGTGGCGGTTTCAAATGTCCTTATGCCGCGCTCGCAGAGTATTATCTGCGAATTGCCCTGCGCCGCGATATATTCGGCGGACATGAGTAATTCTTTTATAGTGGCTGAAAGGCCCCGCTTAAGAAGCACCGGTTTTTTAGTCAGGCCGACTTCTTTTAAAAGGCGGAAGTTCTGCATATTCCTCGCGCCGATCTGTATTATGTCAACGTACTCGCACATCAAGTCAATATCGCGCGGATCCATAAGCTCGCTTATAAGCGGCAGTCCTGTGGCTTTTTTCGCCGCCGCTAAATATTTAAGCCCGTCAAGCCCAAGACCCTGAAAGTCGTACGGAGACGTGCGCGGCTTAAAAGCCCCGCCGCGAAGTATGGTCGCACCTGCCTTTTGCACAAGCCGGGCGGTATCAATAAGCGTTGATTCTTTTTCAACACTGCAAGGCCCCGCTATAACGCGAAGCTCTTTGCCGCCAATCGAAACGCCGTGTATGTCAAGCACCGAGTTCTCTTTACGGAACTCCCTGCTTACAAGCTTGTAAGGCTTTAATATAGCCATGACGTTTTCAACCCCGGACATGGCCATAAGCGGAATACCGGCGAGCTTCTCCTCGTCGCCTATGGCGCCTATTATCGTCCTTTCCTTTCCTTTGGATATGTGAACATTCAAACCGGCGCCTTTTATCTTTTCAACCACGTGGTCAATCTCCTGATCGGTTGCTTCTTTTTTCAATACTATTATCATAGTTTCTCCTTATTATCGTTATCTGCTTATAGCCGCCGCTTTAAAGGCGCTGATAAAACGCGCGTTCTCTTCGGGCAGGCCGACGCTGACGCGGATGAATTCGTCAAGACCGTAACTTGCCATCGGGCGCACTATTACGCCTTGTTTCAAAAGCGCGTCGTACACGGCCTTGCCCCTGCCCACTTTAATGAGAAAAAAGTTGGCCTCGGTGGGGACGCACTCGAAGCCGAGGCTTTTAAGCTCTTTAAAAAGATATTCAAGTCCGTTAAAGTTATTTTCTCTTGTGCGGTTTAAATGCGTTTCATCTTCAAGCGCGGCAAGGGCCGCTACCTGCGCGAGAGAGTTTACGTTAAACGGTTGCCGCACGCGGTTTATATAATCCGTAATTTCAGCGGAGGCGATGCCGTAGCCTGTTCTAAGCCCGGCAAGGCCGTAAATCTTTGAAAAAGTTCTGAGCACAACGAGCAGTGCGCCGCCCTTTACGTATTTAAGCGCGTCAGGGTTATCGCTGTTTTTAACGAATTCAATGTAAGCTTCATCCAAGCAAACAATAACGCCGTCCGGCACTTTTTTCATAAAGGCGTCAAACTCGCGCGCGGTAACGATAGTGCCTGTCGGGTTATTCGGATTTGCTATGAATACAAGCTTTGTATTAGCTTTAATCGCATCTGCCATGGCTGGCAGGTCGTGCCTTAAATCTTTCGTAAGAGGCACCTTTACAGCCTTGCCTCCGCCGGCCTGCGTAACAAGCGGGTAAACCGCGAACGAAGGGTCGCCCATTACAACAGAGTCGCCGTGCCTTAGAAAAGTCCTTATCAAAAGCTCGATTATTTCATTCGAGCCGTTGCCTATGGTAAGCATATCGCACGGCACGCCAAGCCGCTTGGAAAGTTTTTCCTTAAGATAATAGCAAGAACCGTCCGGGTACCTGTGCAAATTGCCAAGCGCGGTTGATACGGCCTTGACGGCCTTTTCAGACGGCCCAAGCGGATTCTCATTTGAAGCAAGCTTTATGGATCCTGTTATGCCAAGCTCGCGCTCAAGCTCTTCAATAGGCTTGCCCGGCGGGTACGGCACAAGCGCGGCAATACCGTCCGAAACCCGTATATTTGTTTTTTTCTTGTTTGCCATGAATCAGCCTTTTATATCTTTTGATTTAGGGTACGAGCCTAACACTTTCAAGAAAGAACAATTCTTTTCAAGCTCGATAATTGCGTCTGAAACTTTCTTGCCGTTTATGTGTCCGTCAAGATCAACGAAAAAGAGGTATTCCCATGCCCTTGTTTTAATCGGCCTTGATTCAATCTTTGTAAGGTTAATACGCCTTTTAGCGAAAGGCTTGAGCATTTCAAATAGCGCACCGGGCGCGTCTTTAATGGCGAAAACAAGCGATGTTTTGTCGGAGCCGGTCTTTTTGCAGGCTTTTTTGCTTATCACCAAAAAACGCGTGAAGTTATTGGCGTTGTCCTCTATATGTTTTTCAAGCACGCGCAGGTCATAGAGGTTTGCCGCGGCAACGCTCGCTATGGCGGCGATTGATTTATCGTCAGAAGCCATCTGCGCGGCGGCGGCGGTGGAAGCCACCTCTGAAATTGCCGCGTTAGGCAGATTGTTCTTCAGCCAATTCCTGCTCTGCGCGAGCGGGTTCGGATGAGAACAGACCTTTTCTATGTCGTCAAGCTTACCTGTTTTGTTAAGAAGCGCGAGCGTAACTTCAAGCTGAACCTCTGCGCAAATTTTTAAATCGCTCGCCACGAACCTGTCAAGCGTGTGGCTGACCACTCCCTCGGTCGTGTTTTCTATTGGAACCACGCCGAAGTCAGCCCTGCCTTTTTCAACGTCGTCAAAAACGTCGGCAATGTCTTTTTTAGGCACGAACTCCGCGCCCATGCCGAAATGCCTCAAGCACGCCTGATGCGTAAAAGTGGCAGGAGGGCCTAAAAACGCGACCTTCATGGGCTTTTCAAGAGAAAGCGACGCGCTCATTATTTCCCTGAATACGTTTTTAAGCGCGTGCGTGGGGAACGGGCCTGTGTTCAACTTTTCAAGGCGTTCGTAAATCTGCCGCTCTCTTTCAGGGGCGTAAAACTCGCGGTTTTCCTTTGCCTTTGCCTTGCCTACATCAAGCACAAAACCCGCCCGCTTGTTAAGGAGCTTGACAATTTCCGCGTCAATGGAATCAATGAAAGAGCGAAGCTTGTCTATTTTTGTCTTTTTTTCCACCATAAAGTGAGCTTGTTAAATATCCTGTAATATTCAGAAAACCTTTAGATTTTAACCTTATAGATTATTTTATTCAACAGGAAAAAACGCG
>SCQA01000308.1 GCA_004298725.1 bacterium | reverse complement strand
TCATCCAGGGCATAGGCTTTTCCTCCTTGCCCCTTATTTTACTCTGTTACCTATGTCCGTAGGTTCTTTTGTAACCTATGTTAGCAGGTTGTACCCCACCCCACCCTCCCCCATCAAGGGGGAGGAAATAAAACATTCACTATTCCTCTATCGCCTGCCCCAGCGAGACTGAAGTCTCGCACTACGTTTTCTCATCTCTCTCACTATTCACCATTCACTTTTATATGACCGCATTTGCAAAACGGCTTACAGCGTTGCCATGCCTGCGCCGGATGTTTGGGCGTCTAACTTTCTAAGCGCCGCGATGCCGGGCAGGTCGTTGCCTTTTAGTATCTCAAGAAACGCGCCGCCGCCGGTTGAGATATAGCTCATCTTA
Organism: bacterium; assembly: GCA_004298725.1. Taxonomy (GTDB): domain Bacteria; phylum Desulfobacterota; class GWC2-55-46; order GWC2-55-46; family GWC2-55-46; genus SCQA01. The sequence continues at coordinate 13,912 of SCQA01000308.1, read as the reverse complement.
GCGGACTCGCCCGCCTTGTGCACGGCAACGTCAGTGTCTCCTCCGCCTACTATGGAAAGAGCGTACGTGTTGGCTATGCTTGTAACAAGGGCAAACGTACCCCTGCTGAACGCGTCTAATTCGAATACGCCCATCGGGCCGTTCCAGATTATGGTTTTGGCGTTCTGTATCGCCTCGGTAAAGAGCGTGACCGTTGCCGGACCTATGTCAAGGGCCATCCAGTCTTTGGGTATCTCCTGATAAGTTACAACCTTTGTTTCGGCTGTCGCGCTGTATTTATCCGCTACTACAAAATCAACCGGCAAATAAAGCTTTATGTGCTTTGAGCGGGCCATCTCTATGACTACTTTGGCGCTTTCAAGCGCCTCGTCTTCGGCAAAAGAATTGCCTACTTCGTAGCCGAGCGCCTTGAAAAACGTAAGCGCCATGCCGCCGCCGAGAATAAGCTTGTCGACCTTTTCGCAAAGGGTTGAAAGTATGCGTACTTTATCAGACACTTTTTTACCGCCGACTATGGCAACAAGAGGCCTTGTGGGCTTTTCCATGGCGCGTGAAAAGTATGAAAGCTCCTTCTTCATTAAAAAACCTGCGGCGGCCTCCTTGCAGTGCTTTGTAATACCCACGTTGGACGCGTGCGTCCTGTGCGCCACGGCAAAAGCGTCGTCAATATATACGTCAGCCAAAGAACCAAGCTCCTTAGCGAACGCCTCGTCGTTTTTTTCCTCCTCAGGATGATACCTGAGGTTTTCAAGAAGGACAACGTCTCCGGGCTTCATGGCGGAGACAATCTTTTTAACGTCGTCGCCGACCGAGTCCGGCGCAAAGACGACTTCTTTTGTCAAAAGCCTTCCAAGCCTCTTGGCAACGGGAGCAAGGCTCATATCCGGCACGATTTTACCCTTGGGCCTTCCAAGATGAGAGGCAAGAATTACCATCGCGTTTTCATCAAGCGCGTAGTTTATGGTAGGCAGGACGCTTCGTATCCTCGTATCGTCCGTTATATTATGGTTTTCATCAAGCGGCACGTTAAAATCAACCCTGATGAGAACCTTCTTGTTCTTAAGACTTATATCGTCAATGAATTTCAGACCGTGGTTCAAAAAAACACCTCCGAATGAATCGGGTTCGCACCGCTTGTTAACTCTTTAGATAAAATGTCGGTTTACTGCCTGCCCCCGTATGCTTAAAGCGGGGGCTTCGCTAACCCAATCTACACCTTCATATCCGCGCAAATTAGTGCGTAGAAATTAACTGACTAAAGCTAAAATCCCTTTGACGCCATAAAGTGAATAAGGTCCACCATTCTACATGAAAAGCCCCATTCGTTGTCATACCATGAAAGCACCTTAACGGTGTTAGCGCCGATAACCTTGGTTGAAGCCGCGTCAATAATGGACGAATGCGGATTCGCGCGAAAGTCTATTGATACGCACGGCTCGTCGCAATATTCCAAAACGCCCTTCAGGCTTCCGCTTGCGGCTTCTTTGAACGCGGCGTTCACCTCTTCGGCTGTCGTATCTTTTTTTAGCTCAACAACCAAATCAACGAGAGAAACGGTCGGCGTGGGCACCCTTACGGCCAATCCGTCAAGCTTTCCTTTCAAATCCGGCAGAACAAGCGACACTGCCTTTGCCGCGCCTGTGGTAGTGGGTATCATCGAAACCCCGGCGGCCCTTGCGCGCCTTAAATCTGAATGAGGAAGGTCCAGTATGCGCTGGTCGTTGGTGTACGCGTGCACGGTGGTCATAAGGCCCTTGACTATGCCGAACTTTTCATTCAAAACCTTCGCGACAGGCGCGAGGCAGTTTGTAGTGCAGGACGCGTTGGAAACAATCGAGTGCTTTGCCGGATCGTACTGCGTGTGGTTGACGCCCATGCACACGGTTATATCCTCATTCTTCGCCGGAGCCGATATTATAACCTTTTTCGCGCCTGCCGTAAGGTGCAGGCCGGCCTTGTCCCTGCTTGTGAAAGCGCCGGTGCATTCAAGGACGATGTCTATTTTCAAGTCTTTCCACGGAAGCTTTGCCGGGTCTTTTTCGGCAAATATCTTTATCTCTTTGCCGTCAACAAGAATGGCATTATCTTTCGCGGAAACAACCGCGTCAATCTTTCCGTAAACTGAGTCGTATTTCAGCAGATGAGCAAGGGTGGCCGCGTCCGTGAGGTCGTTAATGGCAACGAACTCTATGCTCTTATCGCCATGCGCCTTTCTTAAGATGTTTCTTCCTATGCGTCCAAAACCGTTGATAGCAACCCTTACCGCCATCGGTAATACCTCCGTTACTTTATTTCAATCCACACCCCGCGCTGGAAGCGGCTAACCACGCTAACCCAACTTGCGCTAAATTCAACTGAAGCCGCAGGCCTTCCATTGCGCCTTTATCTCCCGCACCATCAACTGCCCCGGCGCGGTCGCGTCTCCAACCGAACCGTAAGTAAATGCCGAGCCGAGCATTGGGAAAAAGACCCTTGACAACATTCCGCCCGGCCCCATACCTATAACAACAAGATTTTTTTCGTTGATAAGAAGACCGGCCAGCGTATTAAGGTTCTGCCAACGCTTTACAGCAGTGGCAACCTTTACAATATCAGCACCGGCCTTGCGCGAGCGCAATATAATATCTTCAAGCAACCTCGCCTGCGGCGTTGACTTGAAGTTATGATATGAAACTATGACTTTTTTACCGTGCTTCTTTGCACAGTTTATCACATTTTTTATTATGACGCTTGAGCTAAGTTCAACATCAACAAAATCAGCGTACGGCATGAGAACGCTGAATAATTCAAGCCTTTTTGCGTCGCTAAACGTATTTTTACCACCTTCTTTATTGCTTCTTATTGTCAAAATAAGCGGCATATTCCGAGTAAACGGGTTTTTTCCAAGCCTCTCGCACGCTTTTATCAATACAACCGGAGTAATGTTATTAAATGTGTCTATTCTCAGCTCCAACGCGCCGGCACCTTCTGAAATGGCCTTTTTGACAATGCGTTCGTCAATACCGCCTGTTATTACTCCGGCAACGCAAGGTTTTCGCGCGATAATTTTAGAGGCTTTTTTTTTAATCATATCCGACAAACCCGATAAATTGAACCGCGCTAATTCCTGAGCAATATAAGATACTTGAACTAAACCGAAAAGTCAAGACAGTGGTTATTATTTATCGTTTTTCCATCACTCCAGCTGTTCTGCTTCCGTAAGAATGACGAAATTCAGACCGCTCACTTTTCACAATTCGCCATTCACTGCACTTTAAAACACAACATTCAAATCAGGGCACGCGGTTTTAAAGTTCTCCCGCATAAAATTACTTGCCCTGTCAACAAGGTCTTGTGTTTCAGCCTCAAACCTCATTACCAGCACCGGCTGTGTATTGCTTGCCCGCACTAAAGCCCAGCCTCCGTCGAAATTAACCCTCAAGCCGTCTATCTTTATAATATCGTTTATCTTCAAGCCATATGATGCGGAACGCATGGCCTTTTCAAGCTTTTCAATTATCTCAAACTTTATGCTCTCCGGGCATTCAACGCGTATCTCCGGCGTGGCGAACGTGGCGGGTATGCCGCTTAAAAGCGTTGAAAAAGCGAAGGCCGGACTTGCCGCGCGCTTTCTCGCCATTATTTCAACAACCCTGCATGAAGAATATATTGCGTCGTCAAAACCGAACCATTTGTCGGCAAAAAATATGTGGCCGCTCATCTCTCCGGCCATGGACGCGTGCTCTTCTTTCATCTTGGCCTTTATAAGCGAATGCCCCGTCTTCCACATTACCGGCCTGCCGCCATATTTCCTTATCTCGTCATACATAACCTGAGAGCTTTTAACCTCCCCAACGAACGTTGCCCCGGGGTTTGTATCAAGGATGCTCTTTGCAAAGACTATCATCAGCTTATCGCCCCATATAATATCGCCGCGCTCATCAATCACGCCGATTCTGTCGGCGTCGCCGTCGTATGCTATGCCGAAGTCGGCCTTTTCCTTCTTAACCGCGTCAATAAGCGGAACAAGGTTTTTAGGCACCGTAGGGTCCGGGTGGTGGTTTGGAAACCTTCCGTCAGGTTCTGAAAACAGCTCTATCACCTCGCATCCGAGTTTTCTTAAAAGCACTGGCGCAACAGGCCCGGCTGTGCCGTTACCGCTGTCAAGCACCACCTTTAGCGGCTTTTTAAGCACAGGGAGCGGAAATTTACGATAAACATAATCAATGTATTTACTTATAACGTCAAAGGTTTCCACCGTGCCTTCGGGTACTTCCGGCACGCTCTTGCCAAGCACCTCGTCCTTGATAACGCGCATTAACTTTTGTATTTCCGCGCCGTGGATTGTCTCTTTGCCTACGCTCACCTTAAAGCCGTTATATTCAGGCGGATTGTGGCTTCCGGTTATCATTATGCCGCCGTTTACGTCAAGCGTATGCATTGAAAAATACTGTAGCGGCGTAGGACACTCGCCTATGTCAACACAGTTTACGCCGGAAGCAATCAATCCTTTTATAAGCGCGTCCCGCAGGGATTTTGAGCTTACCCTTACATCCCTTCCAACGGTTATCTTAAGCGGGCCCTTGACCCTTGGGTTATTTCGCGCGTATATGGCGTATGCCCTGCCTATAAGCTCGGCTACATCGTCGGTAAGGTCTTTGCCGTATGTGCCGCGTATGTCGTATTCCCTGAATATTTCCGAAGAAACGCCTTTCATCTGTGGCTCCTAACCTTTTTTTAACGCCTCGGCCGTTTCATGCCGCCCATATCGCCCATGCCGCCCGGCATACCCATAGGCATATTCATCTTATTGTATCCGGCCGGCACCTCAAAGAGCGTGGCCGGCACAGGCCCCAATTTTATATTCTTAAATACCGATGTTGTTGACTTGTCTTCGGACTGGAACTTAATGGGAAAATTATGCAGGTCGGTCGCCTCCCACATATAGCCTGAATCTTCCATTTTGCCTTCCCTTCGCACTTTTATATGATACTTCTTTGCAGGGTGGCCGTCCACGGTTTCATTGCCGATAAAAGTCTTATCAAACTTTACCGTAGCGTCCCCGGGGCGAACCGGCATATCTTTTCTCTGCTCAAGTGACATTTCCATATACATATTTTTGTCCGGCATGAGCATCCACATGGCCTTCTTATCCGGCCTGATTATCATTATGCCGCTTCTGCTTGCCGCGTTGCTTTCCATTCTCTGCTTGCCGTTACTTCCGTATATCTTCGACAACACCGTTTCCTTTTGCGTTTGCGTTTCCAAATCCGCGGAATAACTTCCAGCCGTGCCTATTGCCGCGCCGTGTGAGACCGGCGCGAAAAACATTACAACTAAGAACGCCGCGAATGCGGCAAATAAATTACGCATTGTTGCCTCCTTTATTTTTACGCGCCCTAAGCGCTTTAAAAAAACCCTTTAACAGCGCGCCTGCTTCGACCTCGCGCGCGCCGCGCGAAATATGAACGATATGATTAAGCCCGGCCCCCCTTGAAAGGTCCACAACCGAGCCGCACGCTCCGGCCTTGGGGTCAAGCGCGGCAAACACAACCTTTGGCAACCTCGCCTGTATAATCGCGCCCATGCACATGGCGCACGGCTCCAGCGTAACGTAGAGCGTGCAATGCTCCAACCTCCATGAGCCTAACTTTTTTGCCGCCTTTTTAACGGCTACGATTTCCGCGTGCAGAGTCGGGTCACGACCCGTCTCTTTAAGGTTGTGTCCTCTTGCCACAACCGCGCCTTCACGCGCTATAACCGCCCCAACGGGCACCTCGCCTTTTTTAAGCGCCTTCTCAGCCTCTTTTATGGCCAGAGCCATGAAACTTAAATTTTGATTATGCGCGTCCAATTTCTGAAGTCCGGTAATCAGCTTATTGTCTATCTGTGAACGCGAAGCGTAAAGGCCATACCATTACAAGCTACTCTAAAAAACCGTCTTTTTCAACAGCCTTTTATTTTTTATCGGTGCGTATGCGCGCCTCTATCTGCGTGAATATGCCGCGTAGCATGTTAACCTCTTTTTGCATAAGGGCCGTTCTGCCAAAGAGCTTTTTAAAACTTCTGAGTATCGTCTGAAGAAGGTACTCGCCGCCTTTATCGCCGTAGCCGAGCTTTCTTAAAGTACTTTCCATATGAGCGTACATTTTATCCGCCTCGCCGCTATTGGCGGTCTTTATGCCGGGTGTTTTAGGGCACTCCGCGTTAAAAAGCGTATAACATACCGTAAAAACGGCATGAGAGAGGTTTATTGACGGGTAACCGCTGTGCGTGGGTATTTCAAAGAGTATGTCGCAAAGCGGCGTTTCGTCGTTTTTAAGCCCCTTATCCTCCCTGCCAAAGAGTATTGAAACCTTGTTTTTACGCGCAAGTTCAAGTATCTTCGGAACGGCCTCGTCAATGGTAAGAAGCGGGTACCTTGTTCTACCCTGCCTTCTTGTAGCTCCGGCTACAAGACCGCTGTCTTTTACGGCATCGTTGATATTAGAAAAAACCTTGGCCCCGAAAAGCAACGGAGAAGCCTTGCACGCCATTGAGTAGCCGTCGTTATTTAAATAACCGCATGGGTTTACAAGCGTGAGATTATTAAACCCTGTATTCCTCATAGCTCGCGCCACACTGCCGACATTGCCCGCGCTTTGCGGCTCCACAAGAGTTATTGCAATATTCTTGCTTACCAAAGCAAAAGCCGCTTCTTTTTCTGCTTCTTTGCCTGTCATCTCTCTAAACTCCGGCAGTTTTTATAAATGCTTTATTTGCCGGAATTGATTATAACAGATGACGCAAGCGAGTTTTAACAATTTTATGCGTAATTTTATTATTGTGACTGAACTCTGAAATGACGGGAGGGGCGGCTAAAAGCCGCCCCTTGTTTTTTAATAAGCAACCACCGGTGCCATGCTGTATTGTTTTAGGGTGCCTCTAAAAATTGCCCTTTTTTCAGATATCTTTGTTAGGACGAAATAAAAATGCTCGCATATTCGCATATATATGCTCCGCTTTTTATTTCGCCTTGCCTCGACCTCAGAAAAATTTCTAATTTTTAGAAACACCCTTTACTAATCCGGTTAGACTACGTCTGACAAAGCAAGGTTCGCCTCTTCAACCATTTTCTTCAGCTTTCCAAGCGCCTTTGCTTCAATCTGGCGCACTCTTTCTCTTGTTACTCCATACGACTCGCCTATTTTTTCAAGGGTCTCCGGCTCGCGTTCGTCAAAGCCGTATCTTAAACCTATAATGTTACGCTCGGCATCATCAAGCTTCGACATCCATTGCCTTACAAGCTCGTCCCTTTTCATGCCGTTTAAAAACTCCGCCGGACCCGGAAGCGAGTCGTCCTCTAAAAGCTCGAGAAGCGTCTGGTCGTTATTATCTGACACGGCTGAATCGAGCGAACAACTTTTTTTATTTATTAAATCGAGCTTCTTCACGTACCTGCCGGAAAGTCCAGTCTTGACAGCCAGCTCGTCAATGCTCGGTGGCCTGTTAAGCGAGCCTCTAAGCGCCCTGTCGGCTTTTGTGATGCGCGCGATGTCCGTGGTTACATGTATGGGAAGCCTGACTACGTTCGACTGATTGGCCACCGCCCTGTCCAGCGACTGCCGTATCCAGAACGTGGCGTATGTCGAAAACCTGCACCCCCTTGACGGGCGAAAACGCTCAACGGCCTTAATAAGGCCGATATTGCCTTCATCAATAAGGTCGGCCATTGGCAAGCCTCTGTTTAAGTGCCGCTTTGCAAGGCTTACAACAAGACGCAGATTGCTTTCAATAAGCTTTGTTCTGGCGTCGTTATCCCCTTTTCTTGCTTTTATTGCAACGGCCCTTTCCTCGCCGGCGCTTAAAAGCCGAAACTTTCTTATGCCGTTGAAATATACGTTCACGGTGTCCGTAGCCTTTAATTTGGCGTCAACGTCTTCGTCCGAATGCCCGGTGACGCGCGTTTGGCTGAAGCTCCCGTCAATGTCTTTCATCCGTGCTTTATAGGCTGATTCTTTACCAGCGCGTAATGTTAAACTTTCTTTATGTGCGTTTATTTGTCCGTTAAGCATACAGCCTCCGAACTCTGTTAAAAGTTGGCAGACGCGTATTCTTTGAGTCCCGCTTGATTGGGTTTCATGCCCTTTTCACCTTTTTTCCAATTTGCAGGGCAGACCTCCCCGTTCTTTTCGTTGAACTGTATCGCGTCAAGCACCCTTAACACTTCGTCAACGCTTCTGCCAAGCGGCAGATCGTTTATCGTTACATGGCGAAGCGTACCGGCCTTGTCAATTATAAAAAGGCCGCGAAGCGCGATACCCGGCTTTTCAATCAAAACGCCGTAGCTTCTGCTTATTGACTTATCCAGGTCTGACACAAGCGGGTATTGAACCTCGCCGATGCCGCCGTCCTTTCTCGGAGAATTTCTCCATGCTATGTGCGAAAAGTGGCTGTCAACCGAAACGCCGATAACCGCCGCGCCAATCTTTTCAAACTCGCTAATCCTGTCGCTAAAGGCGATTATTTCAGTCGGGCAAACAAACGTAAAATCTAACGGGTAGAAAAATAGCACTACGTACTTGCCTTTGTAATCGGAGAGCTTAATTTCCTTTAAGCTTCCGTCTTTAAGTACCGCCTGTGCCGTAAAATCCGGCGCGCTTTTTTGTACAATTGCTTGTGTCATCTGACTCCTCCCGAGTATTTTTTGATTTATTTTTTTAGGGTTCAGCTTAAACTTTTGCCCATTGACCGCGGCAAAATTCAACTTGCGCGCCTCAGCTTCTGCACTTTTTGCAAATTCCGTAAAAATCAACGTGATTGCCGCTGACTGCAAAGTTCTTTGAAACATTTTCAGGCAGTTGCAGGGCTGACGAGTAGTCCGCAAAAACGTCTTCTACCCTTTTACAAGCCGTGCACATAATATGGTGGTGCGGAGCGGTGTTCGGGTCGAAATGCTTTTTTTCCGGATCAATGGTTATTTCCTGAAGCTCGCCCCTGTCCCTTAACGCCTGCACCGTGTTATAAACCGTTGCGAACGACACCGTAGGGTGGGTCTTTTTCAGCGCTTTAAAAATATCCTCGGCAGTCGGATGACTTGTATTGCCGTCAAGGAATTTCAGTATTGAAAGACGCTGTGGAGTAAGCTTGAAACCTTTACCCTTAAACTTGTTGATAATTTCCATCATAAAGTCATCCAATTTAAAGGAATTACTAATTTAGAATAATTCTATTATAGCAGAAATAAATAACCTGTCAAGTTGTTTTTTAGATGTTTTTTTGTTTTGAGCTTTGCTTTTTAAATAACCGCGCTTACTTTCATACGGGCTTGATTGTTTACGATAAAGAAGTAAACAACTTTAACTCAAGCCATGCTTTGGCAGGCACATTGATGTATATTGCAATAAAAGATATGGCTGAAAGGACTAAAAAATCATACAATAAATTACCAAGGGCAAAGATGAAGAAACCGCTTATCGCAGGCCCAAGGGCAAGGGCCATAGACCATATAACCGTATTCATCACGTATTTTATAAGGCTTATAACGTCATTGCTTTTTGCGGAAAGCGACTTTGACGAAAACCTACGTCTTCTGATAAAAAACAGAACACCCATCAAAGACGCGGACAAAACGTAAAAAATAAGGCGCAGTAACGTCTTGTCCATGCTTGGCATTAAACCAATGAAAAAAATAAAGGTATTTTTTATTATCAGCACCACGCCGATATACATTAAAACAAAAACCGCCGAAAAGACCCCGATAAAGACGCAGGTCTTTCTTATCTCTTTAACTATCTCCGCTGTCATTTCAGTTGATTCCATACCCCTTTAGCCGCCCGCCGCACCGAAATATCAAAAGACAAAACCACATTTGTAATGACAATCGCCTATTATTTACAACAACTATTATCACACAACGCAGGCTACTGCCATATTTTAATCAACTCGCCTTGACTCGCCAAGAAAAGCACATGATTTAAACAATCTGCGAGTTATGAATTGACTTATATCATTTTGTTTTCAAGCAGGTTATGAGACGGTTAGGTAAGGGTATGCTTTGCGCTACGCACGTTGCCATGCTATAATTATAGCGCAATTAAGCGTGCCTTCTACGCGCGCCACTGCGGTAAACAACAAACAGACGGACTTTTGCAACAGCTTAACGGAGGCCTTGAAATGTTTCTCGTAATGCACATCATACATCTTTTAACTGTAATTTTATGGATCGGCGGACTGGCCTTTGTAACCATAATAATCCTTCCGATGGCCATTAAAACGCCGGATGCCCTTCAAAAAGTTCTGATGTTTCAAAGGGTAGAGCACCGGTTTGCAAAGCTTGCCAGAGCTTTTAACCTAATAACCGGCATATCCGGCATAATAATGCTCTACGTTACCGGCTGGTACTCGGCGCTCTTTACAAGTGGCGGCATACCATTAACCGTCATGACCATGATATGGGTCTTCTGGTTCATAATGCTGTTTGGCCTTGAACCGCTTGTAATTAAAAAGATGCTGGAAGGAATGGCAAAGGGCGGCGCGAAAATGGACATTGACGCGATATTCATAAAGCTCAACAGAATGCACTATCTTATGGTATTCATTTCCCTGCTCGCATCGGTTATGGGCGTTCTTGTGGCTCACGGACCGGCTTTTTTTTGATGGCGAAGAAACATATCGTACTAACAGTTTGCGGAAAAACCTAAAAATCTGGCAGATTGCTCTCTGGTCAGTTCGCCAAAGGCGAACAATACAAAAGGCGAAGTCCTTACCAGTTGACAAAGTCAACAAAAGTTCCAGATGCAAGCGTCGAGACGTGAGTAACGAGGCGTAGTTTTCTCTACGTCGCAGTTACGAGCGACGAAGACAACGCCGTAGATGGGACTTTTGTTGACTGCGTCAATCGGTAACGATATTTAACTATATTATTGCTCGCCTAAGGCGAGCTACCCGAACAGCAACCTGCTAAAAAACTTTTTACGAAACAGCCCGCCAAAAGTAGCAACCCTTAAACGCGCCAATAGTCCTTTTAAATTTCAACGACAACGCCTTCTATTTCAAGAAGGCGTTTTTTTGTATCCGCCCCGCCCGTATAATTTCCAAGCTTGCCGTTTGCCGGCAAAACCCTGTGACACGGTACGAGAATAGGCAAAGGGTTTCTACTGCACGCCCCTCCAACGGCCCTTGCGCCACGAGGCGACCCGGCTTTCAAAGCGAGCGCGCCGTAAGTAATTGTTTTGCCGCGCTGTACACCTTTTAAAGCCTGCCAGACTTTAACCTCAAAGTCCGTACCGCGCATATCCAGCGGCAAATCCGCAAAGACCTCTTGCTCGCCGATAAAATACCGCTTAAATCTTACAAGCTGTTTTGAAAAGAATGCCTTGTCGTAAACCGGCGTTTGCGCGTATTTCATGAAAAGCCGTTTTAAAAAATCGCCTTTAGCAACGCGTATGCCAACATCCGTAAGGCCTTTTAAAGACGCCGCTACAAAAATTACGCCGACCGGCGAGTTGAATTCGCAATATTTGATGTCAGTGTTTATTTTCTTCATACGCGGTTATTTAGAATACGCCAAAACAATTTTCAAGGCAAGGCGCGCGGTTTTTTTGACATGCGTCCGCATATTATGTTAATTTTAACGGTGTCGCGACAAAAATAATAGAGGAGGCCGTTATATGAAAAAGAACCTTTTGGCTGTAGTAGCCGTTGCTTTTATAATGCTCTTTGCATACCAACCCGCCTTTGCAGGCGGACACGCGCGCATAGAAGGCGCTGAGCTTACAAAGATGATGAATAGCGGCACGCGCATGATAATAGTTGACGTGCGCGAACCGGAACTTTTCGCGCGCGGCCATATTCCCCACGCCATAAACATACCTTACGACACGGCGAAGAAAAGAATACTTAAAGAGCTTTCCCCTAACGACACCATAGTATTCGTCTGCCACGGCGGCCCCATGGGGGACGAGCTTGGCGAAATACTTACGAGCAACAACTACAAAAAAGTATATAACGTAATCGGCGGCATGAACAGATGGACAGGCGCCGTAAGCGTCGGGAAAAAATAACGCCGTATTTGCAGGCTCAAGATTATAAAAGCCATTCGGATATTTCCGAATGGCTTTTGTTTTTTATTGACTACCGCGCGCGAAACGCGCTTGGCATGCGATGCGCCACAAATAAAGTTTCTTCAACCTAAAACTAACCTACCTTACCGAAGCAATGCGCACGTTAAGAGCCGGAGTGGCGCTGGCGAGCTTTTTAAAGACCTCTTCCTTAGCGGACGCAAATCTTATCGCGTCTTCTTTTGGCACGGCCTTATTAGGCTCGGCCTTTATCCTTAACGGATTTATAAGCGTGTTGTTTATCTTCACTTCATAGTGCAGGTGCGGGCCTGTGGATATGCCGGTTGAACCGACAAAGCCGATTATCTGCCCCTGTTCAATCTGCGCTCCGACGCTGATGCCGGGCTTTATCCTTGAAAGATGTCCGTAGCCGGTAACGTAGCCGTTAGGGTGCCTGACCTCTATAAAGTTGCCGTAGCCGCCCTTCCAGCCGGAGTGCACAACCCTTCCACCGCCAGACGCCTCAACCGGCGTGCCTGCCGGCGCGGCATAATCAATGCCGTGGTGCGGCCTGTAATATTTAAGTATCGGGTGAAAGCGCGCGTTGGTAAACCGGCTTGATATGCGCGAATACCTTAGCGGCGATTTAAGCAACATGCGCCTTACCGATTTGCCGTTTTCGTCGTAATAGCCGCCCCTGCCCTTGCCGTCTTCAAAATACACCGCCCTATATGTTTTACCCTCGTTCACTATTTCGGCGCCGAGTATGCGGCCGGTTTTAATAAAGCGCCCTTCAACGTAGAGCATCTCCATGTAAATCTTGAAGCTGTCGCCGCGCCTTATATCCGCGGCAAAATCAACGTCCCACGCGAAGATATCTGAAAACGAGAGTATGGACTGCGGGTCAAGGCCGGCTTTCAGGCCGTCCCCGTAAAGCGAATTATCAATAGTGCCGGCTACGGACACAACTTTTGTCTCATGTGGCAGGGTTGTCTTGAACGCGCTGAAACCGTCCGGGTCTTTGTCGTCCTTTTTAAGTTGAACTGCCTCGAACTCGTTAAACCGGTATTCAACGCTCTCTATGTTATTGTCACTGGCATACACGCTCAGCACGGAATCTTTTTTAACACTGCGAAAGTCGTATATCTTCTTCGTCTTTGCGAGCATACTCAGTATACGCGGCCCAGGGACATTGAAGTAGGAAATTACCTTGTAAAAGGTATCGTCTTGACCAAACCTGAAGTCGTACCTTTTAACCCTTGGCTCCTCAACCTTTTCGCCTGATAACAAAGCCTTTGAAGAAACAGCCCCTGCGTCAAAGCCGTCCGTATTCTTCTGCGAAAACGCCTGCGGGCTTAAAAGAAAAAAAGCGGATAAAAACAAAGAGCTTGCCACAAGCACGGCCACAAGGGCGGGCCTTACGCGTTTTGGCTTATTTTCGCCATTTTCCGTATCTAATGTATGATTATTCATGTTTTTTTATTATACCTATAATAATTGAGCCTATTAAAAAAGTCAACCTGCTTATTGCAATCATACACAACAAGCCCAGCTACGGCAGTTACTTTAGTCACATCTTGACATATTCAACTAATCGGAATAATCTTAAAATAGAGTTGCGTACTTCCGAGACCACAGCATTCCTGATAAGTTTTGAAAGGAACAAGCCATGGCTACGGCTAAGAACGCAAACCCCGCCGGAAAAAAACCCCTGCTTGCCGACAACAAGAGCTGTCCCCGCATTATAATAGTGGACGACGACAAGTTCTATTTGAAACTTTTTTCCGACCTCATTACAGAGGCCGGTTATGAAAGCCTTGCGGTTGAAAGCGCTGTTGAGGCGCTTGAAAAAATACCGGATTACAAGCCGGACATCGTAATAACGGACGTTC
>SCQA01000307.1 GCA_004298725.1 bacterium | reverse complement strand
GCGATATTAAGCGCGCATATTTAATCACCCGAAAAGCGGGTAAGGGGATTATTCAAGCAAATATGGATGCAGACCGGATAAAAGAGCTTTTCTATAGCCCGAAGCCTTGTTTTTTTAAACAGGCTTTTGCCATGCCTCTATTAATAAAAGTCTTTTTACCTGCTTTCCTTTACGAAGCGGCGCGCCAAAGGGGTGTTAAATGACGTTTCAGCCTTTATGGCTTGCCGGGCTTTCGATAATAATTCTTCTCTCTGCTTCTGTTTTAGCCCTTGTGGTATCATATAATCAGCGCTTTATTATTGGCGTTATGTGCGTCTTTTCCGGCGTTGCATCGCTTATAGCCGCTGTTGCCGGTTTTGAGGCGGTGCGGCTTGGGGGTGTTTGGACATACAAATTGCCCATAGGGCTTGCTGATCTGCCGTTTTACATGCGCCTTGATCCTCTTTCCGGTTTTTTCCTTTTTGTGGCGGCACTCCTGTGCCTTTTTGTCTCGATATATTCGGCTGGCTATTTGAAGAGTTTTTTGGGAAAGAGGCAGTTAGCGCCGCTTGCGGTATTTTATTGTCTGTTTCTTGCCGGAATGTTTCTGGTGCTATTGTCTGATGACGCGTACTTTTTCATGATTTCATGGGAGATGATGGCGGCGTCTTCGTTTTTCCTTGTTTGTTTTGAAGACGAACACGGAAAAAACAGGCGCGCGGCGTATATTTATCTGCTTATAGCGCATATAGGGGCGGTTTTTATATTGCTCTCATTCGGAGTAACCGCCGGTTTTGCCGCAGGTCCGGAAAGTTTTAGCGGTTATACGTTCTCCGCAATGCGCGCGGCAAGAATGCCGGTGTTTTGGGCGTCCGCGGCTTTTCTTCTCGCGTTCTTCGGTTTTGCGGCCAAGGCAGGGGCCGTGCCTTTGCACGTGTGGCTTCCAGAGGCGCACCCTGTGGCGCCAAGCAACGTATCAGCAGTTATGAGCGGCGTCATGCTGAAGGTTGCGGTCTACGGCATTATAAGATTTTCATTTGACGTGCTTCATATGCCGGTCTGGTGGTGGGGAGGGCTTATACTCGTTGTAGGTCTTGTGTCCGCCGTCATGGGTATAATATACGCGCTGAACCAGAACGATTTAAAAAGGCTTCTCGCGTATTCATCGGTTGAGAATATAGGCATCATACTTATTTGCCTTGGCCTTTCCATGATATTCGCCACCTCGGGTATGCCGCTTTTGGCCTCTCTCGCGTTTGTTGCCGGGCTGTACCACGTTATCAATCATGCCATGTTCAAGGGGCTTTTATTCATGGGCGCAGGCGCGGTGCTTCACGCTACGCATGAAAGGAGCATGGAGGCCCTTGGCGGGCTTATACACAAAATGCCGTGGACTTCGGCGCTTTTTCTTGTCGGATGTTTATCCATTTCAGCGCTTCCGCCGTTTAACGGCTTTGTGTCGGAGTGGCTTATCTTCCAGACATTTCTTCTTTCGCCCGTGCTTAAAAGCAAGGTATTTAACCTGCTTATACCGCTCGGCGCGGCGCTACTTGCCCTTACCGCGGCGCTTGCGGCCCGTTGTTTCGTGAAGGTTTACGGCGTTACGTTTTTGGGGCATTACAGGGGCGAAAGCAACGCCAACGTCCGCGAGGCGGATTTTATGATGCTTGCGGGAATGTCGCTTACGGCGCTTGCTTGCCTCGTGCTCGGGGTTTTGCCGGCGATGGTCATTGATTGGCTTGACGTAATTCCGGCAAGGTTTTTCAACGCGCGCATAGGCTCGTCAGCTGGCGAGTTAGGCTGGATGTGGCTGACGCCGGTTTCAGCCGAAAGGGCGTCGTATTCCGCGCCGCTGGTGCTTCTTGGTATGGCGGGCGTGGTTATAGTAGCGTATATCTTCTTTCACTCGCAAAAGCCGTCTGTAAGAAGGGCGCCTATATGGGACTGCGGTTTTGAAAAGATTACAAGCAGAATGCAATACAACTCAACGTCTTTTTCCATGCCGATGAGGAGAATATTCGGGTATCTGCTTTTATGGAAAGAATCCGTAAGAACAACCTACGGCGCGAGCGGAAATAATTTTTACCCTCAGGGCTATGTTTATAACATAAAGATAGGCGACCGTATCTGGCATTTTTTTTACAGACCGGTATCAGAGGCGTCTTTCTGGCTGGCAAAAAGGGCAGGCAGGCTTCAGCACGGTAAAATCCAGATATATCTGCTCTATTCGTTTTTAACGCTGATAGTTTTATTGGTATTCGCGTAATGAAAACATTTATTCCGGCAATAATTGAAGGGTTGCAGGTATTCATAGTGCTTCTTGCCGGCCCGCTTCTTGTGGGGTGGGTGAGGGTGCTGAAGTGCTGGGCGCAGGGCCGGGCTTCCGCGGGCGTGTTTCAGCCGTACAGAGATTTGTCAAAGCTCTTTGTGAAAGACGTTGTACTCGCGCATAACGCGTCGTGGATATTCAGAAGCGCTCCGTATGTATTCTTCGGTTCAACCCTTATGGCCGGGGCCGTTATACCCATTGTAACCACCGGAGTGCCGCTTTCAGCCACAGCCGACATCATAGCGCTTGTGGCCCTCTTCGCGCTTGGCAGGTTTTTTATAGCGCTCGCCGGCATGGACATCGGCACGGCGTTTGGCGGCATGGGCTCAAGCAGGGAGATGATGGTCGCTTCTCTTGCCGAGCCTGCTCTTCTAATGTCGGTTTTTACGGTTTCTCTTGTGGCCGGGTCAACGTCGCTTACGCATATTGTGGAGGCGGTAACAAGCGGCATTGTCATGCTCAGGCCGTCCCTTGCGTTCGCGCTTCTTGCGTTCGCATTGATTATTATCGCTGAAACCGGCAGAATTCCGATTGACAACCCGGCCACGCACCTTGAGCTTACGATGATACACGAGGCCATGATACTTGAATATTCAGGCAGGCACCTGGCCTTGATAGAATGGGCCGGCATGATGAAGTTATTTCTTTATTTCGCGCTCTGCACGGCGCTCTTTTTTCCGTGGGGCATAGCAGGGGCTGGTAGTTTTACAATGGCGGCGTGGGCGCTTGGCGCGCTTGCGTTAAAGCTTGTCGTATTCGGCTTTTTAATAGTGCTTGTGGAAACTCCGCTTGCCAAAATGCGGATATTTCGCGTGCCGGAGTTTCTGGGCATGGCGTTTCTTTTCGCCACGCTCGGTATGCTTTCATTTTTCATACTGGAGTAGGCTTATGACCATGAACTTTGCCGGGTAGATTTATAATGGCGGCGTGTTGACGTCAAAGCTTGTTGTATTCGGTTTTTATTTTTTAATATCGGGGTAGATTTATGACCATGAACCTTGCCGCGCAGATAAACGGCGTGCTTGCGGCGCTAATACTTCTTACTTCGTTCGGCCTTCTGGCGTCCCGCAGGGTGTACGGGCTTTTGCACATCTTCGCGTGGCAGGGATTTTTCCTATCGGTCAGCACCGCGGTAGTGGGTTACTCCGCCGGTCTTCACCACCTGTATATTTCAGCCGTGCTCACCCTCGCGCTCAAGGTTTTTGCTTTGCCGTACATCCTTTACGTGCTTATACATAAGCTTAAAATACGAAAAGAAGTTGAAGAGATGGTCAATATTCCTACCACGCTTCTTATAGGCATTGCCCTTGTTATATTTTCATATCATCTTACCGCGCCGGTAAGGGAGCTTTCAACACTGATGACGCGTTCAACTCTTGCCGTGGCGCTTGCGACGGTAATGCTCGGGCTTTTAATGATGATAACGAGGAAGAAGGCTATTACGCAGATAATTGGCTTTCTCGCGCTTGAAAACGGCCTTTTTTTCGCCGCCACAAGCGCGACATACGGCATGCCGCTTGTAGTGGAGCTTGGCGTGGCGCTCGATATTCTTATAGCGGCCTTTATCTTCGGCATATTTTTCTTCCAGATACGCACTTCGTTTGACAGCCTTGATTTAAAAGAAATGGAAAAACTTAAGGAAGAGGATTAACCGCACCATGCCGGTAATTGACAACATACGCGCCGGAGGCATGCTTTGACACTGCTGATACTTCTTGGCGTAAGCGTCTTCTCCGCCATTTTACTCGCGTTTGTAGGCGATAGAAAGTTCGCGGCGGAGCTGAGCATATTGTCAAGCGCGGTTACTTTTATTGCCAGTATTTTTCTCGCTATAGACGTGTACGCGGGCGGGCCGATGCTTGCGGGCGGAGACTTCTTTTTTGTTGACGCCTTCAACGTTTACCTTGTCGTGCTTACGGCGTTTGTTTCAACCACGACGGCAATATTTAGCAGGCGCTACATGAGGTTTGAAAGGAGCCACGGCAAGGTTGGCAAGGCCGGCATGAGGTTTTACCACGCCATGTTTCAGCTCTTTATATTCGCCATGCTTCTTGCGCTGTTGACCAACAACGTCGGCATACTCTGGATATCAATGGAGCTTGCCACTTTGTCGACCGTGCTTCTTGTTTCGCTCTATCGCACGCCTTCTTCCATTGAAGCCGCGTGGAAGTATTTCATACTCTGCGGCGTGGGCATAGCGCAGGCGCTTTTTGGCACAGTGCTTTTGTACTTCGCGGCTGAAAAAGTTCTTGGCGAAGGCTCGGCGGCCCTGCTGTGGACGAACCTTTCGCAGGTCTCCGGCAGGCTCGAGCCGACGGTATTGTCCCTTGCGTTCGTGTTTTTCATGGTAGGTTACGGCACCAAGGTAGGCCTTGTGCCGCTTCACAACTGGCTTCCCGACGCCCACGCCGAAGGCCCTACGCCCATATCCGCGGTTCTTTCGGGGCTTCTTTTAAACGTGGCGCTTTACGCCCTCGTTCGTTGCAAGGTGCTTGTTGACGGCGCCACGCACAGCCACAGGGCAGGCTACATAATGATGGCTTTCGGGCTTTTGTCGCTTCTTGTAGCGGCGTTTTCGCTTCTCAGGCAAAAAGACATAAAAAGGATGTTTTCGTACTCTTCAATAGAACATATGGGTATTACTACGTTCGCCTTCGGCCTCGGCGGTCAGGTGGCCACGTTCGGAGCGCTTCTGCATATGCTGGTGCACTCGCTTACAAAGTCGGCTATATTCTTCACCGCGGGCCATGCTTCGCAGATGCACGGCTCTCAAGATATGGACAGAATACGCGGTCTTATAAAAGGTAACCCGCTTGTGGGTTGGGGTATGATGTTTGGGGTAATGGCCATTGTCGGTATGCCGCCTTTTGGCGTGTTTACGAGCGAATTTTTGATACTTACGGCTACCATAAAAGACGCGCCGTTTTTTGCGCCGTTCTTTCTTCTTGGGTTGATTGTAGCATTCGCGGCGCTTTTCAGGAAGGCCATGCCAATGGTTTTTGGTCCTGTGCCGCCCCATCAAACGGCGCTTAAGGCTTCGCATCTGCCGGTTATAGTGCATATGGTTTTGATGCTCGCTTTGGGGTTGTATTTGCCCGGGTTTTTAAGCAACTGGTTTCACAGCGCGGCGGGGCTTTTGAAATGAAGAAAGATAAAATAAAAGAGGCCTTTGCGGGTTTGGTTGGCGCTGATATCACGCCGGACAACGCGCACCGCGGCGTTTCGGCTATTAACGCGCCAAGAGAGCTTTTCAGCCAATGCGCCGGTGCGTTTAAAGACGCGGGCTTTCGCCTTGTTGCCGAGTGGGCGCTTGATGAAACGCCGCTTGGCAGGGGTTTTGCTGTATGCGCCGCTTACGCGCATAAGAAGGAATATATCGTAGTAAAGTCTTCTTTGCCCATAGACGACGCGGTGTTTCCAACGCTTACCGGCAAGTACGTTGCCGCGTTCCGTTTTGAGCGCCAGATACACAGCCTTTTTGGCATCACTGCGTTTGGCCACCCTGATTTGAGGCCGTGGATAAAGCATGAAGACTGGCCTGCCGGCGCGTTTCCGCTTAGAAAAAATTTTAACGCCTCCGCTAAAATGGAACGCGTTAAAGGCGAATACCGCTGGATACGGGCTGAGGGAGAAGGCGTCTTTGAAATTGCCGTAGGCCCTGTTCACGCCGGTATAATCGAGCCCGGGCATTTTCGTTTTCAGTCGGTAGGCGAGGACATAATAAACCTTGAAACGCGTTTTGGCTATGTGCATAAGGGCATTGAAAAGCGTTTTGAGGAGCTTTCATTTGAAGGCGGCGTAAAGCTTGCCGGACGGGTATCAGGCGATACCACCGTTGCCCACTCGCTTGCGTACTGCCGGGCAATTGAAACAGCGTCCGGCTCGGTTGTGCCGCGGCGCGCGCATTGGCTCAGGGCGGTTTTTCTTGAGCTTGAGAGAATTGCCAACCACCTTGGCGACATAGGCGCTATATGCAACGACACTGCTTTTACGTTCATGCACTACCAGATGGCCATACTGCGCGAAAAAATCCTTAAAACAAATTATAAACTCTTTGGCCACCGGCTTACAATGGACGTTGTAACGCTTGGCGGGGTACGCGTTGACATTACTGATGGCGGCGTAAACGCTCTGCTTGTTTTGCTTGATGAAATGTTAAAAGAGTTTGAAAGACTTGTGAAAATATACGAAGATAACCCTTCGCTTGAAGACAGGGTCTATTCCACGGGCATACTTGCGCCCGATATTGCCGCCGAGCTTGGGGTGGTGGGGTTTGTGGGTCGCGCAAGCGGTCAGGCAGGCGACGCCCGCATTGACTGCCCATTTACGCCGTACGACGAATTCATTGTGAAAGCGCCGCTTCTTCGCTCCGGCGACGTGCACGCGCGCGCGTGGGTGCGAATTGAAGAGGTAAGGGAGTCTGTCCGGCTTATTCGTGAACTTATTGGGACGCTTCCTTCCGGATTGTTTCAGGCGAAGTGCCTGACGCCACTTGAGGGCGTAGCCGGGTTCTCAGTTGTGGAAGGCTGGCGGGGCGAGATAATATATTGGGTGCAGGCAGGCAGAGACGGCGTTATCAACAGGTGCATGGTGCGGGACCCATCGTCAGTTAATTGGCTGTCTATTGAGCAGGCGATTAAAGGCAATATCGTGCCGGACTTTCCTCTTTGCAATAAGAGCTTCAATCAATCGTATTCAGGGCATGATTTGTAAAGACGGTGAATAGTGAACCGTGAACGGTTTTTGTAGAAACAGGGTTTTAGCCCTGTTAGTCTTTCTTTTGTAAAACCCCCTCTTATTTCAAAGAGGGGCAGGGGAGTTAGCGTTGCGGTCATGTTGAAGATATTCCGTCAAATACTTCGTACCGGAGTTGTTACCGAGGAGCTTCCTCTGGTTGACGAGTCGAAGGTTACGCTTACGGGCGCGCGCCTTAATGAAGAAGTTATGAAGCGCTTCGCCAACAGCCTGACCATTCGGTTTGTTGACGCAGGCTCGTGCAATGCGTGCGAGCTTGAGCTTAACGCCGTTAATAACCCTATTTACGACGCTGAGAGGTTCGGCATACATTTTACCGCCTCGCCGAGGTTCGCGGACATGCTTCTTGTCACGGGGCCGGTGTCGAGGAATATGGAAGTGGCGCTTAAACGAACATACGATGCCATACCGCACCCGAAGCTCGTGGTCGCAATGGGCGTTTGCGGGTTTAACGGCGGGGTATTCGGTGAAAGCTACGCCTCACTTGGAAGCGTAGGCAACGTCATACCTGTTAACGCGTACATACACGGTTGCCCTCCGTCCCCTGCCGACATACTCAATGGAATACTGCGGGTTATAGGCCGCAAATAACGCTTGAACGGATTAGTAGCAAACATCATGGCTACTGATTTCCATGAGTATATTCCTTCATCATCAAGGATTTTAAAAATTATTCTGTCTGAATAGCGGACGCTGAATGAATAATAACCTGTAAGTTCGCCTTTAAGCTTATGGGTTCTTAATTTCTTGTCAAAGATGTTTTCTTTAAATATTGCCAGTCTTTTCTTGAGTTGTAATTTCTCCGTTTTTGTCATGCGATCGACATATTTTTTAAACCGTTTTTCAAAGGCAACGTCGAACTTGGCGTATTTTGGTTTCATGAAGGTTATATGTTTTCAATAAATTTTTCCAAGCTTACTTTTTTTTGTTTTTCCAGCTTTCAGGTTTTTTTCGGCTTCTTCCATTCTAAATAAGAATTTTTGCCGTTTAACGGTCTTGTACATCTCCTTTAAAAAGTTATACTCGTTTTTAGAAACCGTTACGGTGCTTATTGTTACCGCGGTCTTTGCCATACACCCCTCCTGCATATTAAATAATATTCCAAGTTTATAATAAGATAATAAAGATATTTGTGTCAATTGATAAAGTGCGGTCTTAAGCTGGTTCAGGTATGAACCTGAACCAGCAAAAGACAAAGAGCGTATGCAACTCAGAAAAGCCAAGCAAGCATATTTGTGCAGTCAGGATGAATCCGAACAGGGATAGTTAACTCCTGACCGCACGCAAGATATTTTTAGCTGACGGCGCAATAACAAAAGGGTTCAGGCTGTAAGCCTGAACCCTTTTGGAAATTACAGGCGGATACTTATCCGCATTACGCTACGGCGTCAGCGCCGTGAAAAGTCTCCCTTACCTCTTGGTTTGGCCGGAGCAACGGCAACCTTCCAGCCGGAAATTATGGTCTGGTGCATAAGCTCTATGACTTTTTCAGCGGCTTCCCTCGGCACTTCCACGAAGGTAAATTTATCGAATATGCTGACGCCGCGGATAGACGTACGCTGCAAGCCGGCCTTTTTAGTTATTATGGTTATTATGTCTCCGGGTTTTACGCCTTGCTCCTTGCCTATGGTCATGAATAGCCTTGCGAAACCGGACGACGCACCTGTGTCGTCAAGCGACGGCATTGTTTC
>SCQA01000306.1 GCA_004298725.1 bacterium | reverse complement strand
CCCTGCCGCTCGCGCTTGATTTTAAATACTCAATGGCCCTCATGCCCTCTGCGTGGCTTTCAACTATTACGTACTGAAGCCGCTCGCCAAGCACGGCCTCAACCGCCTTCTCATAGCCGACGTTTGTCTCTATTACGTCGGCTATGAGACCGCGCACTCCGGCGAGATCGCCTTTTAACATTACGGCGCGCGCGCCTCCGTCAACGTTTTCAAAGCCTTTTTCCATCTCTTCAAGCGTTGAAAGGCGCGCTGAAAGCCGGGCGTGTTCGGCCTTTAAGCCTTCAAGCTCCGCGTCTAAGGTTGTTCTGTGGGTTTCAAGCGTTGAAAGGCGTTCTTTGACCCCTGAAAGCTCCGCGCCAGCCTCTTCTTTTTTACAGGCCCTGCTGATTATGCTCTGCTTGACGTCCGCAAGCGGACTTTCTTTTGAACCAATGGCAATAAGCGCCGCATCAAGCTCGCTTTTAGCCTTTGTGTGCCGCGCGCGGGTGTATTCTTCATCCTTCAAACATGCCTGTATGGCATGACGTATATCGCCAAGCTCGGCTGACACGCGCACGGCCTCGCCTGTCTCTATGCCAAGCGCGGCTTCTTTCTCTTTAAATTCGCCCGCGAACAAACCGTATTCGTTTGACAGCGCGTCTACGTTAGCGCGCGTGTCGTTTACAACGGACTGATGCCCGGCAATTGAAGAACGCAACCCTTCGGCCTCGTCCGAATACATCTGCTTCTCTTTTTTTAATTCTTCAACCTCGGCTGAGAGCCTTACTTCGTTCCTGCCAAGTTCGTCAGCGCGGGCAAGCGCAAGGGCGCTTGCGCTCTCCTCGGCCTGCACGCGTTTTTCAAGATTGTGCGCCCTGTCTCTTGCATCTTTATATTTGTTTTCAGCCTCGCCGGCTTCGTGCTTTATCTCTTCAACGCGGCTCTCTCCGCCTGCCATGGCCGCTGAAAGCCCTATTTCAGCATCTTTAAATTCATCAAGCTTCTTTTTATTTTCAGCAAGCACGTCCGCTGTTTTCGCGTACTCAAGGCCGGCAAGCTTTAAATCAATTGCCTTGAATTCGTCCCTTAACGCCTTATAACGCTCGGCCTTCTTGGCCTGACGGTTAAGAGAGTTAAGCTGTCTTTTTACTTCGCTTATTATGTCGTTTACTCTTGTAAGATTCTCTCTTGTAGCCTCAAGCTTCCTAAGAGCCGCCTCTTTCTTGTGCTTAAACTTGTTTATGCCGGCGGCCTCTTCAAACACGGCCCTGCGCTCCTCTGGCTTGGCGTTTATAAGCCACGCGACCTGCCCCTGCTCTATAATGGAGTACGCCCTGCCGCCTATGCCGGTATCCGTAAAGGCCTCTACAATATCGCGGAGCCTGCACTGCACCTTGTTAAGGTAATATTCGCTCTCACCCGACCTGTACAACCTTCTTGATACTTCTATTTCCGGCATATCCGCGAAACGCGCCGGCGCAGTGCCGTTATCATTTGAAAATACCAGCGTAACCTCGGCCATGCCCATGGGCTTTCTGGTGTCACTGCCGTTGAATATTATGTCTTCCATATGCTTGCCGCGAAGGTGCCGCGGATTTTGTTCGCCGATAACCCACCTTATGGCATCAACGACGTTGCTCTTGCCGCAACCGTTAGGCCCTATAATACCTGACGCGCCGGAGGAAAAGTTAAGATTAACTTTTTCCACGAACGACTTAAAACCATGTATGGAAAGACGCTTGATCTTCATTTATCTCACGTTAAAAGGGCTTGTCAGGCGCATAGTTTTTATTTGTAACATCGGCATGGCTTCCCTGTTCTTTATTTTTGTGTCTGTAAGATTTTTTGGATGGCAAAACCCTGCTACAAAAACACGGTCATTTAATTTAGAGTAAATTCGGGCTAAATCGCCGTATGATTGACAATCATAGATGCGGCCGGACACAACCGGAAACTCAGCCTGCCCGGCGATGAAGAACTGTTAATTTAGTGCAAATCGTAGCAGAGTTTTATGCCTTTGTAAAGCAGAAAAATACAACATAAGGTATTAAAAAAAGTTTAGGCTACTATATGTAGGGGGAAAGCAAAATGCCTTTAAACCCCATGGGTTAAAGGCATTTTATTGAACTATCTTAATTTTAGAGCTAAATCTTATGCCGCCCTGCCGCTTCTACTTCTTTTTTTTGCCGGCTTTTGACGGGTATCTTAAAACGGCCTGAGCCGCGGCAAGCCTTGCTATTGGCACGCGAAAAGGCGAACACGAAACATAATCAAAGTTATTCAAATGGCAAAATACAACCGAAGCGGGGTCTCCGCCGTGTTCTCCGCATATGCCTATCTTCAAACCCGGCCTTACCTTTCTGCCCTTTTCAATAGCCATTCTTATAAGAAGGCCGACTCCGTCCTGATCAAGCGACTGAAAGGGGTCGTTCTTTAATATGCCGGATTTTTTTTCGTCAACATAGTCCGGCAAAAACCTTCCGGCGTCGTCCCTTGACATGCCAAGCGTCATCTGCGTTAAATCGTTAGTGCCGAACGAGAAGAATTCGGCGGTAACCGCTATCCTGTCGGCAAGCACGGCGGCGCGTGGCACTTCTATCATGGTGCCAACCGAATATTTTATCTTTACGCCGTGCTCTTTCATAACGTCTTCGGCAACAGCTCTGGTTCTCGCTTCAAGTATCTTGAACTCGTTAT
The DNA here is from genome assembly GCA_004298725.1 of bacterium. Taxonomy (GTDB): domain Bacteria; phylum Desulfobacterota; class GWC2-55-46; order GWC2-55-46; family GWC2-55-46; genus SCQA01. Next base: position 2,878 of record SCQA01000306.1, on the reverse strand, counting down.
CGTCAATGACAAGCGGGTGCATAATTTCCGGAAAAACCTTTATGCCTTTTTTCGTGCATTCGCAGGCGGCCTCTATAACGGCGCGCACCTGCATTTCAAGTATCTCCGGGTACGTTATGCAAAGCCTGCAACCCCTGTGGCCGAGCATAGGGTTCGCCTCATGCAGGCGTTCTATCTTCCTGCTTACCTGATGAAACGGCAGGCCGAGCTTTTGCGCGAGAGTCTTCTGCTCGTTTTCAGTATGCGGAACAAACTCGTGAAGCGGCGGGTCGATAAGCCGTATCGTCACAGGTTTGCCTTCCATGGCGCGAAGTATGCCCGTAAAATCCCTTCTTTGAAAAGGCAGAAGTATATCCAGCGACTTTCTTCTCGTTTCTTCGTCATCGGCGAGTATCATCCTTTGTATGGCGATTCTGCGCTCGTCCGTGTCAAAGAACATATGCTCCGTCCTGCAAAGCCCTATGCCCTCGGCCCCAAGTTGAACCGCTTTTTCAGCGTCATACGGAGTATCCACGTTGGTGCGAACCTTTAAAACGCGCGTCTCGTCAGCCCATTTCATAAGCGCGTTGTACGAGGCCGGAAGCTCAGGCTTTATGAGGTTCATTGCGCCCCTGTAAACCGCGCCCGTTGAGCCGTTTAAAGTAATTTCAGCGCCTTCGGAAAGAACCGTGTCGCCTACGGACACTGTTTTTGCTTCATAATCAATTGATAGGTCTTCACAACCCACCACGCAACACTTGCCCCAGCCCCTTGCGACAACCGCGGCATGGGAGGTCTTGCCGCCGGTAGCCGTAAGTATGCCCTTGGCCGCGTGCATACCGCCGACGTCTTCGGGCGAAGTCTCTTTTCTTACGAGTATTACATTTTTACCCTGAGCCGTCCATGCCTCGGCGTCTTTCGCGTTAAAAACAATGGCGCCGGAGGCCGCGCCCGGAACCGCGTCAATGCCTGTTGCGAATAGGTTTTTGTTAAGCTCGTCAGGCGGTATGGCCGGGTCTATTACAGGGTAAAAAAGGCCTTCGATGTCTTTATCGCTGATGCGTAAAAGCGCTTCCTGCTTCGTTATAAGCCGTGCCTTTACCATGTCAACGGCTATTTTGAACGACGCGAACGGGCTTCTCTTGCCTGTTCTGCACTGAAGGATGTAGAGCTTGCCCTCTTCAATGGTAAACTCGATGTCCTGCATGTCTTTATAATGGCGCTCAAGCACGGTGCGCACTTTGCACAGCTCCGCGTAAATGCGCGGCTGAATCTTAGCAAGGTCTATAAGGTGTATGGGCGTGCGTATACCGGCCACGACATCCTCGCCCTGCGCGTTCATAAGGAGGTCTCCGTAAAATTCATCCGCGCCGGAGTTAGGGTCTCTTGTAAAGCATACGCCGGTGCCGGAATTTTCCCCCATGTTTCCAAAGACCATCTGCACGATGCTTACAGCCGTGCCCTTAAGGCCGGTTATCTTCTCAACGCGCCTGTAGGTTACGGCTTTTTCAGCCATCCATGAACCGATAACAGCGTCTATCGAGCCAAGAAGCTGAACCTGCGGGTCCTGCGGAAAATCCTTCTTTGTGTGTTCTTTATAAACAGCCTTGAGCCTCGGTATAAGCTCGTCAAGCTCTTCTTCGTTTACGTCCGTGTCGTGAACCACGCCTTTACGCACGTTAAGCCGCGGCTTTGTGCGCCTTTCTTTGATGTCGTCGAATTCTTCGTTGAACTTATCCCTTGGTACGCCCATGGCGGTTGCGCCGTACATGATGATAAAGCGCCTGTACGCGTCAAGCGCGAAACGCCTGTTTGAAGTCTTTTTAGCAAGGCCTTCAACGGATTTATCGTTAAGGCCAAGGTTTAATATGGTTTCCATCATGCCCGGCATAGACCTTGCCGCGCCGGAGCGCACGGACACAAGAAGCGGGTCGTCAGGATTTCCAAGCGTTTTGCCCGTCAGTTTTTCAAGACGTTTAAGGTTCTTCGCAAACTCCTCTGAAAAACCGGCAGGGCTTTTCTTCCCGTTTTTGTAGTAATAATCGCACACGTCCGTTGTAACGGTAAACCCGGCAGGCACCGGAAGGCCGATGTTTGTCATTTCAGCAAGACCGGCGCCTTTGCCTCCAAGGAGTTCTTTCATGTCTCCACGGCCTTCAGCCTTGCCGCCGCCAAAAAAATAAATGTACTTATGCTTTTTCCCCGCCATGAATTCCTCCGAAACCAGTATGTAGAACCGCCGCCCTAAGGCGGCTTTAATTACCGTTTAACCGCATAAGTCTAACAAAAAAGCGGAATAAAGTCATCTCAAAAATTTTAGCGAACCCGCCCTTTGCCTAACCACATTGAAAAACACCGCGTTAAATGGTATTATTGCGTAATTGCGCTAATGCCCTTGCCTTCAGGCATGGCCGTTGCGCCCATATAATTATGACCGCTACATTAAGAATACTCGGCCTCGACTACGGCACAAAAACCATAGGCATAGCGTTAAGCGACGAGCTTGGCCTTACTGCCCAGCCGCTTGAGAATTTAAAGCGCGTTTCATTTGAAAAAGACTTTAACGCGATCGCTTCGCTTGTCGCAAAACACATGGTTAGTTTAATAGTCATGGGTATGCCGCTTAACATGGACGGCTCTTTTGGCGAGCGCGCCAAGGCGGTTGAAATTTTTATAGCCCGCCTTAAAGGAAAAGTAAACGTGCCGATTGCGACATGGGACGAAAGGCTTTCCACTGTGGCGGTAAACAGGGTTTTGCTTTCAGCCGACACAAGCAGAAAAAAAAGAAAAGTAGCGGTTGATAAATTGGCCGCGGCTTATATTTTACAAGGCTACCTTGACTCTCGCAGGACCGAAAAGCATCATCTTCATACTATTACCCTGCCATAAAGACGGCCGG
>SCQA01000305.1 GCA_004298725.1 bacterium | reverse complement strand
TTACGGAGTTATGCTGGCGTACACGCCCCTGCACTATATGCTTTTCAAATCAAACGGGCCGCGCTTTAACGCCCTTGTAATGACGAGCGGCAATATGGCTGACGAACCTATAGCCGCAGACAACGCGGAGGCCTTTGAAAAGCTCTCCGGCATAGCGGACTTTTTTCTTTTGCACGACAGAAACATTTACATGCGCGTTGACGACGCTATAGCGCGCGTAGGAAGCGGCAAAACCCGCCTTTTAAGGAGGTCGCGCGGCTATACGCCTAATACCATCATGATCGGCGAAGAAACAAAAGACATTCTTGCGTGCGGCGCAGAGCTGAAAAGCGCTTTTTGCCTTACAAAAAATTCCCACGCCATAATGAGCCAGCACATCGGCGACCTTGAAAACCTACACGCAATGGAGTTCTTCAAAGAAACGCTTAAAAATCTTAAAAACACCTTCAGAGCCGAACCAAAAATAATCGCCCATGACATGCACCCTGACTACCTTAGCACAAGGTTTGCATTTGAATACGCCAACGCAGAGTCGATACCGCGGCAAATGGTTGTGCCGGTTCAACATCATCACGCGCACATAGCAAGCGTCATGGCCGAGCACGGTCTTAATAAAAGCGTCATAGGCATCGCGTTTGACGGCACCGGAGCCGGTCTTGACGGCACGCTCTGGGGCGGAGAATTTTTCATAACTGACAGACGACATTTTGAGAGAAAAGCCCACTTTGAGTGCGTCGCGCTTCCCGGCGGCAAGGCCGCTATAAAAGAGCCGTGGCGCATGGCGCTTTCATACCTTAAAACCACATTCAACGACGGCGCGGCAAGCGAAGCAAAGCGAATTACCGGCAGTGTCGGTGAAAAAAAAACAACGGCAATACTTAAGATGATTGACGCGCGCTTAAACACGCCGCTTACGTCAAGCGCAGGCAGGCTCTTTGACGCCGTGTCGTCGCTGATTGGACTTTGCGACACGCTAACGTTCGAGGCTGAGGCGGCTATAGAGCTTGAAAATACGGCGCGGCGCGCCAAACACAAGGATGAAAAACCTTACGCCTACTCGCTCTCAGTTCAGCCTGACGCGCCCATGCGAATTGATTTCAGACCGCTTATACGAAAAATCATGCTTGACCTGAAATCCGGCGTTGACAAAGAGAGCATAGCGCTTAGATTTCACGTAACGCTGGCTGATGTCATCCTTGACATTTCAACAAGGCTCCGTACTGAAAGCCGGATAAACGACGTGGCGCTAAGCGGCGGCGTATTTCAAAACTCGCTTCTTAGCGGCCTCGCGCAGGCCAAATTATCGTCAGCGGGTTTTAACGTGTGGCTAAATGAACAAGTGCCTGCAAACGACGGCGGCGTGGCCCTTGGTCAGGCAATAGTTGCATGGGAAAGCGTAAAAAAATATTTCTGCTAAACTAATGACCGTAAGGAGACATAACCTATGTGTCTTGGCGTACCGGGCAAGATAATTGAAATTAAAGGCACCGTCGCCAGCGTGGATGTCTTAGGCGTTAAAAAAAGAGCGAACATCACGCTTACGCCGCATGCAAATATCGGCGATTATGTGATAATCCACGCAGGCTTCGCCATAGAGGTGCTGGATACTGAAAAAGCCGCCCAGACCCTGTCGCTTCTTGCCGGTTTTGTACGCCAATAACTGAAAAAAGTAATGGCAAACCTTAATTACATAGACGAATTCCGCGAAAAAGAAAAAGCCGAGAGCGTTTTAAGGCGGATACGCGAGGTGTCGAAAAAAAACGCCTCCATTATGGAGATATGCGGCACGCACACGCATTCCGTGTCAAAATACGGCATAAGGGACGCCCTACCTCCTAACATCCGCCTTATATCTGGGCCGGGTTGCCCTGTTTGCGTAACGTCAGCCGGGGACATAAACCGCATAATTGAATTCAGCAAAAGAGAGAAAAACGTAATCATAGCGACATTCGGCGACATGATGCGCGTACCCGGCACCGTATCGACGCTTTCTCAAACAAGAGCGGGCGGAGCGGACATACGCGTTGTGTATTCGCCGCTTGGAGCCATTGACATAGCAAAGGCCGAGCCTTTAAAGGAAGTTGTTTTTTACGCGGTAGGTTTTGAAACTACGGCGCCCACAGTTGCCGGAACCATCCTCAAGGCGAAACAGGACGGGGTTAAAAACCTCTCGGTACTTTCGCTTCACAAGCTGACGCCTCCGGCTATGAAGGCGTTGATTGACGGCGGTGAAATTGACATAACCGGCTTTATATGTCCGGGGCATGTAACCGCCATAATCGGCGCTGATGCCTACAGCTTTATCGCGCGTGACTACCGCTCCCCATGCGTTGTCGCCGGATTTGAACCGCTTGACGTGCTTTTAGGGCTTCTTATGCTGACAAAGCAGATTGAGGAAGGCCGCTCGGACATAGAAATAGAATATGACCGCGTGGTAACACCAAGAGGCAACGTCAAAGCGCAGGAGGTCATAAATGAAGTTTTTACAGTGGCGGACGCCGAGTGGCGCGGCATAGGCACAATACCGTCAAGCGGCCTTAAAATACGCTCCGCGTTCGCTGAGTTCGACGCTGAAAAAAAATTCGCCATGCCGCTGTGCGAAGAAGAAACGGAACCAAAAGGCTGTTCATGCGGCAAGGTTCTAAAGGGGCTTATTACGCCGCCCCAGTGCGTTCTTTTTGGCCAAGCCTGCACGCCGGATACTCCGGCAGGCCCGTGCATGGTGTCGTCTGAAGGCACATGCGCGGCCTTCTACAAATACAGGAGGGGGTAACGCTTGCCTAAAGAACCTGAGAGAATACTGCTTGCCCACGGAAGCGGCGGAAGCCTAAGCAGGCGGCTTGTTGAAGATATATTTCTAAGCGCGTTTGATAACGCTTTTTTAGCGCCGCTTAACGACCAAGCGGTATTCGACGTCAGCTCGCGCTCGCTTGCCTTTACAACCGACTCGTACGTGATACGCCCCATCTTCTTCCCCGGCGGCGACATCGGCAAACTTTCAGTGTGCGGCACCATAAACGACCTTGCCGTAGGCGGCGCTGTTCCGCTTTATTTGAGCGCGTCGTTCATAATTGAAGAGGGTATGTTTTTTGACGAGCTACAGCGCGTTGTCGCGTCAATGGCCCAAACCGCAAAAAAAGCCGGCGTGCAGATAATCACAGGCGACACAAAAGTGGTCGAGCGCGGAAAAGGGGACAAGCTTTTCATAAACACCGCGGGCATAGGCGAGATAAAAAACGGAGCAAGGCTCTCTCCTGATAAAATAAAGGCCGGCGACGTTATAATAGTTTCAGGGAGCATGGGAGACCACGGAATAGCAATACTTGCAGAGCGGGACGGCATTGACATGGACACGCCTGTTCTTAGCGACTGCGCGCCTCTGCACGACCTAGTTTGTGCGATGCTTCTGGCCGTGCCAGACGGAATACGGGCCATGCGCGACCCTACGCGCGGCGGGCTGGCAACCGTGCTTAACGAATTTGCCGCCCGCTCAAACCTTGCCATGACAATAAAAGAAGCCGCGATACCCGTAAAGCCGGAAGTTAAAGGCGCGTGCGAAATTCTCGGGTTTGACCCGCTTTACCTTGCAAACGAAGGAAAACTTATTGCCGTTGTATCGCCTGAAAACGCCTCAGCCTGCCTTTCGGCGATGAAAAAAGACCCGCTTGGAAGAGACTCTGCGATTATCGGCACGGTGGAAGAAAAGCCAAAAGGCAGAGTAATTCTTGAAACGCAGGTGGGAAGCAGAAGAATACTTGAAATGCTCTCCGGCGAACAACTGCCGAGAATATGCTAACAGCTAAAAATCAACCCTTATCGGCAGAATAACCGTGGTAACTCCGCTCCACTGCAGACGGCGCTGAATGGCAAAAGCCGTCTCGTTGTGAAGCGCCTTGTGATAAAACTTTTCAAGCCTGAAGGTAAGTTGCCCTGTAAATACCGTTGAAGTCGGAAATTCCTTTTTAACGCTGTTGCAAAGATCCGCGGCAAGCTCAACGACGTCAGTGCCGGTAGCGCACCTGTACCCGGCCGGAATGCCGAGCTTTCTCGCGTATTCCACATACTGCTCAAGCGACCGCCTTGTGTTGTCTTCCAGATTTTGAACCTCTTCGGCGCCCTTAAACGTGCCAGAATCAATAATAGACACTGAAACGAAGATTACATTTTTGTACATATTCGGAAAGTTCTGAACAATGGATAAAAACGTATGTATGCCGAAGCCATTAAAATTATTCACAAGCTGAATGGCCGTGGCGGCTTTAGGATTAAGCGCGTCAGGGCAAGGCTTATCGCCGGACGGAATTATCTTTAGAAAAGCATCGAACTTTTTCATCTCGTCGGTCAGCTTGTCGTAGTGGCTTCGTATAAGGTAACAAAGCCCTATGACTATTGACGTTATCAGAAGAGTCATCCACCCGCCCTCTGTGAACTTCTCAAAGAGCGTCACCAAAAGTATCGTCAGACAAAGGGCAAGCCCGATAAAATGCACGCTAAGATGCTGTTTCCACTTCTTCTCCTTGCCCCTGTTCTTGGCAAAAAATCGGAGCATACCAAAGTTAGAGAGCGAGAACGTAACAAAGACGTTTATAGAATACATAATGACGAGCATGGACACCGAACCGTGCGTATAAAAGAGAAGAATCAACGCTGAAACACCCATTACCATAACGCCGTTGTGCATGGTAAGGCGCTCCGAGAGCGCGGAAAAACGGTGAGGGAACCATGAATCAATAGCCATGTTCGACATGACCCTCGGGCCGTCTATGAAGCCGGTCTGAGCGGCAACAAGTAAAAGCGCGCCTTCGGAAAATATCGTTATGAAAGATATCGTACTGCTAAAAGGCCACGAGCCGAACGTGGCATCCGCTAAGACGGCGTTAAGCGTCTTGCCGGCAACGGGCGTAACCTTTAGAAAGAGATAACACAGAAAAAGCCCGCCTGCGGTTATGGCGAGCGAAGCGGCCATATACAGCATGGTCCGTTTGCCTGTCTGCACCCTCGGCTCGCGCATTATTTGAAGGCCGTTTGACACGGCCTCAATGCCGGTATAGGTGCCGCCGCCCAAAGAATAAGCCCTTAGCGCCAAAAGCAATATACCGAAACCGCCTATTGTCGCAAAATCCTGCTTCAAACCGCCGGAAACCGCGTGCGTAAGCCCGGCCACCTGATCAAGATGACCGAATATGCCTGTAAGCAACAAAACAACGTGCGTGACGATAAAGGTGGCGAATATCGGCGCCATAACTACTATAGATTCCTTAACGCCGCGTATGTTAAGTATGATAAGTACGATGATAAGTATGCCGCCGGTAATGACCTTATACTTCTGAAATTCAATGGGAAGAAAGCTGAAAAGGGCGTCAACGCACGAGGCTATAGAAATGGTTATCGTAAGAACATAGTCAACAAGAAGGGCGCTACCGGAGATAACGCCGGCCTTCTCGCCTATCATGTGCGTGGCCACGATGTAACCGCCGCCGCCATGCGGAAAATGCTCGATTATACGGGAATACGCGTATGAAATTATTAGAACGGTTACCGCGGTGGCAATGGCAAGGAATACGGCAAGATAAACATGGTTGCCAAGCGCCCTGAACGCTTCTTCAGGGCCATAAGCTGAGGAGGACAAACCGTCCGCTCCAAGCCCTATCCACGCAAGAAGCGGAAAAAGCGCCATCTTGTGAAAGATGGACGGATCATGTATATCCTTCGCCTGACCGAAAAGCTTGCGGTAGAGTTTACTGAAAAAACCGTTTTTAACGTCGGGGTTGTTCATTATCCTGTCTTGCACGGCAGACCCCGCTGTCTGCCCTCAATTTCTCATTAAATATATTTTGGACTATAGCATAAGCGCTTTTAAGATTAAAGCACTTTTAAAGCGTAGTTAGCGGCTCCGGCGGAGTGGGATTTCGCAATCTTACAACTCTTTTAAAGCAATTCGCGCAGGACGCGTCATGTTGAACAAACCGTCTTAAAATAACCGCAGTAGCGGCTTATGCGGCACAAAGCGCAGTGCGGCTTTTTTGCGGCGCAGGTCTGCCTTCCATGAAGCATGAAAAGTTGCGTGGCCTTTGTCCATCTCTTCTTTGGAATAACGGAACAAAGGTCTGCTTCAACTTTATCCGGATCGTCATGCGTACTAAGGCCAAGCCGTTGGCTGACTCTTTTTACGTGCGTGTCAACTGCGAACGCGTCTTTTGAAAAAGCGTTGCCAAGTACTATATTAGCCGTCTTTCTGCCGACGCCTGGTAGGCTTACAAGGCCTTCAAGCGTGGCAGGCACTTTACCGCCGAATTCCGCGATTATCTTTTCAGAGCAGGCCTTAATATTTTTAGCCTTGTTCCTGTAAAAATTAATTGAGCTTACAACAGACTCAATGTCTTTTAACTCCGCCTTGGCAAAATCCTTTACAGACTTAAAACGCGTGAAAAGCCGCGGCGTAACCTTGTTTACTGATTTATCAGTTGCCTGAGCGGAAAGCATCGTTGCCATAAGAAGTTCAAGCGGCGTAGTGAAATCAAGCGCGGGGCGGGCAGAAGGAAATTCTTTTTCAAGGGCGTCAAGGCATTTCTTGGCTTTAACGCCCATGTCCATAACGCGTTTCAATGCGTCCTTGTCTCAACGTAATCAGCAACGGCTTTTAGGGCTATTACCTCTACGTCAGGCTTAAAGACGTCAAGTTTCTTCTTTGCGTCTTCCACGTACCGGTGCGCCATGTCAAGGGTGTAGCGTATGCCGCCGTACTTATCTATGAGCGACACGACATTTTTAAGGCCGTCGTTTGCAAGCCCCTTTGCCTCAACCGCCTCTTTTATGGCCGCCCTTTCGGCTGTAGTAGCTTTCGCAAAAGCGCGAATAAGCGGAAGAGTTACCTTGCCTTCGCGTAAATCAGACCCTATGGGCTTACCAAGGTCTTCATTGTTTGACGTGTAATCAAGGCAGTCATCCATAAGCTGATAGGCTATGCCAAGGGCAAGGCCGTAACCGGCAACGGCGGCTTCGCTTTCAGGGCTGACGCCTCCGAGTATGGCGGCAATTTCAGCGGCGGCGGAAAAAAGCACGGCCGTCTTATTCGTTATAACCTCAAGGTACTCTTTTTCGCTGGAATTTACGTCAGCGTGCCTTAAAAGCTGCATTACCTCGCCCTCGGCCATGCGCGTAGTGGTGCGCGAAAGCACCTCAAGTATCCGCATATTGCCGCCGGCAACCGCTATGGAAAAAGCCTTTGAAAGGAGATAATCGCCAACAAGAATGCTCGCGCCGTCTCCCCAGACAACATTGGCCGACGCGCTTCCCCTTCTGAGGTTTGCGTTGTCAACTACGTCGTCATGCAAAAGCGTGGCCGTATGTATGAACTCTATAACACCGGCAAGCTGTATATGCGACTCGCCTTTGCAACCGCAAAGCCTCGCGCAAAGGAGCATTACAAGCGGCCTGAACCTCTTGCCGCCGCTTGAAAGTATGTATTGGCTTACCTTGCCGACGAGCCATATGTCCGAGGATAAATGCGATTTAAACTCTTCCTCCATACGCTTGATGTCGTCTCTTGTAATATCAAAAACTTCCTGAATACGCATCCAGTGCCCCGTATACCGCCTTTTAAAGTATTTAAGATGTTACCCCATCGAAGCCGCTCTGTCAAAAGATTTTAGAATCTATAAACTCGCATACGAAATCTTTTTTTTCATAAGACAGGGGATTTATTTCGCGCAGTGAAAAATAAAGGTTACAGTACGCAGACCTTGCGTATCAGGCATTTTTCGCATTTTAGAGCGTCTTTTTTCTTCGGGCATCTGTCCAATATGCCCAGCCTGCAGAGCGCGAAATCGTACCTTACAGGGTCTTTCGGGTTTAGTTTCCTAAGCGCGGAGGTTATTTCCTCCGCCATGCTCCACCCGGGGCTACGGAGCGTTGTAAGTCCAATGTTCTTTGATATGCGCGCTATATGCGTATCAAGAGGAATAACCAACTGCGCCGGGTTCACCTTTTTCCATATGCCGAAGTCAAGCGAGTCGCCCCTGCGAACCATCCATCTGAGGTATAAATTAAGCCTTTTGCAGGCGCTTTTGTCATTCGGGTTTGGAAAGAAGAAACGTACGCCTGCCTTTTTTGGAAGTTTTTTGGCTCCGTATACTGGAAAAGAATCAAGCGAAAGCGCGTTTTCAGAGAAAGCTGACAACGCGGCTTTTATGCTTTCGTCCCCCGCCACGAAGCCTTTCATGAAAAAACCGCCGATAGAGCCGTTCGCCATTATCATCTGCTTTACGAAGTATATAAGGCAGGTTATTTCCTTGGGGCCGGAAAACCTATGCACAAAACCGTCAAAAAGGCGGAGTCCTTCGGCAGGATTGAAATTAAGCGTAAACTCATACGGGCTTTTTCCCATTGCGCCGAGCACTCTGCCGACGCTCTTTTTTATGCCGTCAACCCTGCCGTAAGCAAGGCATGAGGCTATAAGGCCGGCAATTTCACGGTCGCGGTCTCTCTTGTACCCGTGCACAAAGTGCAGAGGGTCCGTTGAAAGAAACGAGGCGTCAAAAGTTGACACTAAAGCGTCAAGCTCTCTTTTCAGGCTCCGCGTTTTATTTGTGGATAAGATTTCCGTCATATGATATAGATAGCAATTGATACCATTTTAAATTAAGACATGGGTGCAGTCAAGTTATCGGTTGCCGGTTAACAGTAGTACGGAAGAAACCAAGATACGTTTAGGCCAACATCCGCTTATTAGCGCTTATTCGAGTTTTTAACTTATAACCGATAACTTTTGAAATTCATTTTAACGGAGGGATAACATGGACGCGAAAAAAATATTTCTTGCCGTTATTTTACCTACCGTGCTTGGCATTGCGGTATTGCCGTGTTTTGCCGCTGAATCGGAAGTAGTAAAGAAATTCACCGAGGCGCTTGACTCCAAAAACGCCATAAAAATGGACGAAGTTATAAAAGCAAACAAAGAAAAGATTCCTGACGAGGTAAAAACGCTTCTTGACGCCGCCATTGCCCCCGACGCCAAAGAAGATGAAAAGGAGTCCAACTTTTATCTTGCCGAACTTCTTGCCAAGGGCTACAGCGACGCAACCGGCGACTTTAAGCCGCTTAAATCCGTTAAAACCGTAGTTTTTAACTCCAAGCTTACTCCCGCTACGCGCTCAAAAGCTGAAAACGGAGTGCACACCGTAATTGCGCCAAAATCCACCGACCACGTAAAAAACGTCTTCTTGCCTGACAACATCATCATAAAAAAGGGTGAAACCGTAAAATGGGTCAATAACGACGACTCCGCGCACGTGCTTGTATCCATGCCTGTAATCGGCATCGGAGGCATAAAGGCGACTCGCGTAGAGCCAGGTCAGAGCTGGGAATTTAAATTTGAAAAACCCGGTGATTATTACTATATCTGCTACATCCACAAGGGCATGGTCGGCAGGATAACGGTGGAGGAGTAACAGGTACGGGCATTACACATTCAATCTTAAAAAACATAGCCTCAGCGTATATTATACAGCATAGCAATGCCCGCCTTTTCAGGCGGGCATTGTTTTTTTTAAAATGACTTCTTAAGGGTAGTTTGTAAAAACCAAGCATTACCATGAATCTCGTAGTGCGAGGCGGTCGCCTCGCTTGTTGTAATCATGAATTGGCGACGCGCAACAGCGAGGCGACCGCCTCGCACTACGTTACACGAAAAAAACTATGAACCGCAAACCCTTTCCTTGTAACACAAAATACTTGACGTTACGCTTCTTAAGCGTGAACAGGTTTGCAAACCTGAACCAGCGCGGGGACAAAAGGAAGAAGTTTAAGGAATTTTGCTAATTCTCCAAGTTTAAACAGAAAACATCTTTTCTATTACAGCAAGATAGGGCGGGCGCATGACGCGAAACACCGCCCCCTACTTATCCGAAAACGACTTCAACTTCCTGCACCGCTTAGGGTGGCGAAGTTTTCTTAAAGCCTTTGCCTCTATCTGGCGTATTCTCTCTCTTGTCACCTTGAA
>SCQA01000304.1 GCA_004298725.1 bacterium | reverse complement strand
ATTTTTTAATTGCCACCGGCACGGTTACAAGAGGCAAGGCATACTTCGCTGACAGATACCCGTCAACTTCGCCTTCGGCGTCGGCTATGGCTCCGGCGACGCGCGCGTCGTTTACAACCTCCGCGCCGTTGTCGTCCGTAAGCTGGACGAGAAAGACCTCCGGTACCTGTTCGAGGATGTCCGCCTTTGTAATGTATGCGCCCACTTATTTTGTCTCTGCCTTGTTGTCCGTTACCGTTTCTATGGCGAGCATGGGTTCAGCCTTTAAACGCGCGAACGTCTGTTTGTCCACTTCAATTTCAATAGGCTCCCGCGTGAATTCAAACCCGGCTCTGCGAAACTTCTCGGTCTTTGCGCTTACTCTTACTTTCATATAAGCCTCCTTTAAAGTTGGTTAACCCCCGCCGCGCCTCTCCTTAAATGTGGAGAGGCGCCAACGGACTCAGCTTTGCGCCGATTACCTGAGCCACGGGCAAACTATAAGTTCCGCCGTGCCCTTCCACGGGTTTGTAGCGCCGTTTGCGTCGCGGTCGTTCATAAGTAAAGCCCTGCCGGCGGCCTCAAGGGAAGGCGGCACAACCATCAGGTTGGGGACTATGCCAAGAGGTTTATCGTCGTCGTTGGAGTAGCCGATCATGGCGGCCCGGTAGCTTGCGTAGTTCGCGGCGTTCAGGTTTGTCTTTGACGCATACATGAGTTGCCAGAGGCCAAAACCGGCGTTATCCCTGCAATCCACCCCGTAGACGAATTTCTTCTTCATGAAGACGGTGTCGTCGCTTGGTTTATCGTGCGGGATAAACTGTATGTCTTTGCGCTTCTGGTATATAAGCGGCTTTATGGCCCTTGACGAGTCAAGCAGGTACCACGACGCGCCTGCGCCGTCAGCGACATTCGACACAAGGGCGTTGCCCACGGGGTGGTCCATGTCAAAAAAGTATTGGCCGTCGTAGCACTGCGTGTTAAACCCGAGGGGAAGCAGGCCGCATATAAGTTCATCCGGATGCGAGGCGGCGGCACGGCCAAGCTCTGAGAAGAGCGGGTTATACACGCCTATCTTGTCGTCTTCAATGTCGTTCCTATCAACTTCTATGGTAAGTTCCCAGTCTTTGTTTTTAATCGTGTAGCCGTACGCCTTGATGTTTTTTACAACCCTCTCCCCGACCCACTCCCTCATGCGCGGAAACTGGCCGAGCCACGCATACGTCTCTTCGCGCGCGGTTGACGGAGCCGTCATGGCTATGCGGTCGTACATCGGCTTAACGCCCTCGAACGCTTCGTTAAAGAGCGTGTTATACCCTTTGAATATTGCGCTGAGCGCTGTTTGGTTTATTTGCATTTTGAGTCTCCTTTTTGTATTTAACTTCTTCTAACTATCAGAACCCCGCAACCGCCGCCGTGTGAAGCTTCGCCATAACCGCGTTGTCCGACAAGTCCATTTCCACCCACGCTTCCGTCGCGCCGTCAACCGCGATTATAGTGCCGGCGAAGACATTGTTCACTGTGGACGAAACGCTTATGGTCTGGTCGTCAACGACGTAGCACTGTTTGCCTACGTCCGCGGACGTCAAACCCGACCCCGCAAATTTAAAGACGCCCTCGCGCATTACAACGGTCAGCGCGCCATCTGCGCCGCCGGTATTGTCAACGCGCGAATCTACCCTGCCAACAACCCTCAAGCCGGCAGTGTCGCTCGCCGGCACGGCGTAACCGGCGGCATTTACCGCCCCTATGCTACCAGCGAATATTTTGGAGTTCGCGCCGGCGCCAAAAGAATGAAAGACGCCCTCGCGCATAGATGTGTCCCTGTCCTCGGTGAGCGCCAGGCCCATTACCGGAACAAACGCCACGGCAAACGGCAGACTGCCCGGCTCAAACACGGCCATAAATACGGCCGCTACCACAACCACTGCGATAAACAGCCATGTGTATCTTTTCATTTCTAATCCTCCTTTTTATCTGTTGGCATTTCTTATTTAGTTGTTGTGCTTTTTGAACGCCTCAAGGCTTATGCCCAGCATTTTATTTACCTGCACCTGCGTATCGTCCATGCCGCCTACCGGGGCTGTAACGCCTCCTGGCATGGCGCCCATGGGAATAACAACAGGCGCCTTTGCCACGAAAACCTTAAAGCCGTCGGCGTCTTTCGCGGCATATCCAAGCGCCCATTCTTTATTTGCGGCGCTTACCTTGCCTTCTTTCATGGCGTTGGCCACAAGCTCGGCAGAATCCCTTTCACGCAACGACTTTTCCAGCACGGCAAGCTTTGCAGAGAGCGCTTCGGTTGCCACATGCCCCTGCTTCATGGCCATAACCGTGCCGACCACTTCAAACTCGGCGGCGGTTGCAGGCAGTCCGAGCGCGTCAAGCACGGCTTTGTTGGCAACCTGCGCCGGCGCGGCTTTTAATTTTCCTATTTCCTCAACGGCCATAGCCTCGGTGGCGTCCGGCGGCAACCCCAGCGCCTTTAAAATTTCATTCATAGCAGTCTCCTTCTTTTTTGTTTGTGTAAAAACACCGGACGGGGGTATACCCGCCGCTTTGTTCATAATCGGCACCATGCCGTCTATGTTAGGTTGGTTTGTCAGCGCGACATTTATAAGTTTCACAACCCTGTTATCCGACACCCTTTTTAAAAACACCGGCGAGACATACCGGTACTCTTTGTTCTTAACGTAGGTCTTGCCCCTATCCGTCCATTCGATAATGCCCCATATACCCTCCTTGCCCTTATTTACGAGTTCTTTTATCCACCCCGCGGCCGGGGCCTCGGTGCCGGCCAATGTCTGGTGTTCGTAATCGAGCACCATGTCGTTTTTTTGCCCGTTGAATTTTTCAACGACAAGCGCGGCTGACATCTCGTCGCACATAAACGGCCCCTTCGGGGTGTCGTGGTATCCGTAAGGAATAACTTGTATTTCCGTTGGCGCCGCGTTGCCAAGCTCCTGCGCCTTACCAGTGAAAAGCGTGGTATCCACTCGCTTATGCCTCCAAATATCGTTTTAGAACGTTTTTTATTTGCGTCATGTCTTCTTCCTGCACCACCAGAAACGGCCTTGCCGGAATAGACACTTTTTTGCCTCTGCCGGCCGTGCCGCCAAAATTATGGATGGCGGCATATGCCTTATTCGTTCCCACTTCGACGCCGTTTTGAGAGGGCGTTGATGTAATCGAGTTCATAAGGTGCCCCTCTTTTATGAGGGTCTTCCGCTTTTTAAATTTCCCGGAAACGCCCTTTTTAAAGCTACCGCGTTTGCCGGCGAACTTGCTTGCCTTGCCGGCAAAGAGGGTTGCGAGCGACAACGGCTTCCATCTGTTCGAGCCGCCCTTCCATGAACCCGGCTCGGAATATCTGCCGCCTTCCTCAAAGTTCTTGATTACGGACGTTTTGACGATTTCGCCGACTTCCCGCATGGCGGGGGTCATGTCGCGCATTTTCGCGTGGAGGCGTTCCATTATCCGGCTTACGCCCGCATCGTCTATTTTTATGTCCATATGCTCACCCATCTTGCCTCTTGCAAAATCAAACGGGATTTGATAATATTCTTTCGTGGAATATAGGTTGGGTTGCAACCCCTATAACCTTTATCCATGCCCCCCCTGTTGCAGAATGGGGAGAGGTCCCAAAAAGGCGCACTGAATAGTGTGCCTTTATCTTTTCCAGACAAGCCGCCCGACCCTCTGCCTATTTAAATACTCTAAATTCTCCACCGGTATAAGCGTCCATGCCTCCATAACCCCGTTTACCGCGTTAGTCACGACAAGCATGCCTTCTTTTGCCCCCGTCTTTACCACTTTGATAATTCTCTGCCTCAATACAACTTGCCCAGTGCCCTTATGTTTTTCAAACGCGAGCCAGACTTCGTAGGGGTCGCCCAAACTTTCCGGCAGAAACGGCAGGTACTCCGAGCGCGCCGGGTCTACGTGACCGGCCAGAGTTCTGGCATTCACGAGCACGTCGCTCCTAAAGCCCTTATTCTTGAAACTGAAGGTCTTCTCCTCCCCGCCGAGGAGCTTCCGTAAAATGCCTTCCACTTCAATGGTAGTTTTAGCCCGGGCACCGAGGCTTGCCTTTGGCTCATCCTGCGGCAATACCGCCGGGCGGTCATACGTTGAAAAATCTCCGGGCGTGAGCCTTTCCCACGCTTTCGCGCCTTCGGCTTTCCAGCCCGCCATCGCGGATGACGATATGCGCTCGCCCCACGCGACTCTTCCCGGGTTATATGCCCAGCCGGGGTCAATGCCGTTTGGAACCCGCGTTATCTCGCCGGTTGTTTTATCCGCATATTCGTAATGGCCGTCGTTTGGCGCTTTCCCGCTGACGCTAAGCCCGCCGCGGTCTAATTCGTCCTGCGATTGGCTTACGACCTTGCATTTACAACCCCAACCGTTCGGCGGGTAGTGCTCTTTCCACCACGGGTCGTCCGCCGGAAGCACCGTGCCGTTCCACTGGAGGTGCAGGGGCCTCGGATTGACGGACAGCCCGCCTATGTAACGCCAGAAAGGCCGCGCGCTTAAAACGGCAGGCTCGGTCATCTGCTCGTAATGCCCGGCGGCGTAGGCGGTGCGAAGGTTCGTGTCGAATATCACGCCGGTTCGCCAGCCTCTTCCACCCTTATAGTCCCAACCGTTCCGTTTGACGGTGTCGTCAAACGACTTTCTGAAGCCGGCTATGGTTGTTCCTTCGGCTATGCCTTTGTCAACGGCTTGGCGGAGGTCTGAAAGAAGTTCACTTTTAATTGCCCCGGCCACGACAAATGCCCGCGAGTGCATGCCTTCCCAAATGTCGTTCCACTTTTCGGTTGGCAGGTTCACTTTTTGACGGAAAAACCGGATAGCTTCGTCAAAAGGAACGGATGCGAAGTTAAATACCATGACTTACGCCTTTTAAAATGCCTTTGGTTGCGTTTATAAACGGCCTTCACGCCTCGAATACCGGACTAAGCGTAGAATGGCCACTTAATCGCTCCTGCCGCGTTTAAACGCGAAGGGCAGGGGTTTGAAATTTCCTTAATCAGGCTTTTGCGGGGCCGCGTCGAACCTCCCCAGAAGTTCCGCGGCAGTAAACGCCCTTTGCATAAGATTGCCGAGCTCCTGCGCGTCCATCCCGGCGTACATTTCTATAAGCCTGTCACGGAGGTCTTCCAGACTTTCAGCCCCGGCAACGAGTTTTGCGACCGGCTCCATGATTGGCGCAAAGTCCGCCTCCGCCATCAGCCGTCCGGTTAACGCGTCGAGCGCGTCACGCTGGTCCGCTCCGCCGGACTTATGCGCGTCTATTTTGCAGGCGCAGGCTTTATGCGCCCCGGCGCTCACGCCGGAGGCGCTAACCAGCGGATCAGGCATTCCCGCTTGCCCCGCGGATATGGGCTTGACGACCTCTTCACCGCCGACGGGCTTAGGGATGCCGAATTTGTCGTACATATGCTCCGCGCTTATAGGCAGGCCGGTTTCAACCAGCGTCTTGTACCGCGTGGCCTCTATATTCAAATCGGCTTGGTTCTCGTAATGCAACTTAAACCACGGCAACGGGACGTCCCACCCGAAGTTGAAACCCACGAGCGGGCGGATTAAGTCGCGCCGCAACGTCTTTGCAATGGATTCACAGTCGGCTTTTTGTATGTCGGCACGGACGCCCATTGCCACGGACTCGTTGCCGAGTTTGCCGGGCGTGGAATCCGCGCCGGCGGAATGCCCAAGAACGGCCTTGCTCATTTCGGCGTTGCAAAAGGCCGCCAGAACTTCATAGACGTCTTTACCGGAATTCTTCACCGACTCCACGAACTCTATTTCCGTGGACTTTGAAATAACGCCGGCGGCGTCCGAGCCGAGCGACCGCACCGCCTGCACAAGCGCGTCACGGTCTTCTTTCGTGGCTGACGGATCGTATTTGCCGAGCCGGAGCGGCATGCCGAAGACCTCGGCAAAGACGACCCAGTCTTTAATGTCGTAATTTTTAAATAAGTACATCCACGCGCAAACGCGGAGAACGCCCTGGCGGGTGTCATGCCCCGACTTGGTTTTATGGCGATGAAAAACAAGCTTGAACGGCGGGATGTCCATGCCCATTGGCAAGGCGTCCGTTATCAGCCGCGGCACGTTAAGGCTCCGGGTATCCGTTGGAACCTCCGGTTGAGGCGAACGCATCGTGTACGGCCACACAAACCTTTTCGGTTGTATCCATTCCATATGCCGGACGGCGTGCTTGCCGCCGCGCATGTCCCATGACAGCTCCAGCGCGGAGAACCCCTTGCCGACGGCGTCGAGCATGTCAACGAGGTTGTCTTCGAAATCAGG
Organism: bacterium; assembly: GCA_004298725.1. GTDB lineage: Bacteria > Desulfobacterota > GWC2-55-46 > GWC2-55-46 > GWC2-55-46 > SCQA01. The sequence continues at coordinate 6,162 of SCQA01000304.1, read as the reverse complement.
CAGTCCGTTTATAACGCCGGCCACAAAGTCCGCCACCGCTCTGTCCCGCGTATCTTCGGAAAACGGCTTCACTTCAAAATCAAGACCCGCGACGGAGAGTTTTCTTTGTTGCAGTATCGCCAGCAGGTGGGCGTCCTTTTCTTCCATCTCCTCGAACAGCTCCATCTGCCTGTAGACATAGCCGGCGTCCGCTTCCTTGAGTATCGCGGCGAGCCTTTCCGGCGTGAGTCCGTTGGACGGGTACGAGCTGTAGCGGTCCCGTATGGACGCAACCGCAATGGTTCTATCTTCAGGCGCGGGAGACGGCGCAACCAAACAGCCGAACGAGTCGTATATGGTTTGAGCGGCCATTAGTAGGCACCCCGGCCGATTACTTTTCTGGCGGCTACCCGCGTATACTCCACTTTCTGATACGGGCTATCCGCCGCGTGGATGGCGAGCATGTGCGCCCAGAACTCGTCGGCGTGGCCGACCTCCGAGCGGTCCGCGTCAAAGCGCGGATTGCCCGCGACGGTTGTGACCTTTCTTACCGCGTGGTGAGACTCCCTTATAGTCCTGTCCGCCGGTATCCGCAGTAGCCTGTCCTCGAACCGTTGTTTTCCCGCAACCGCCAAATTCTGTTTTACGGCTCCGGTAAAGAGAACGCCCTCGACTTTATACTCGCCGTAAAGCCGCTTTGCATCTTCTGTGGGCTTCTCGCCCATGCCGGTCTGGTCCATGCAGAGCCTCTTTATATTGTAGAGCTTCATCACGCGGGCAAGCTCCGCGTCCTGCGCCGCAAAACTTTTATTTTTAAGCCTTACCACCTCGCGCGTCCAAAAGACGTCGCCCCGCTTTTCCAGCACCCATATAACGGCCAAGTCCCTGCGCCTGCCTATGTCCATGCCGGCGTAGCAATCGCCGCCGGCGTAAAGCGTTGGCACGCCCGCGTCCGCGTGCTCGCAATTTGTGATAGTCTCCCACGGCAACCACGCGGTGGATTCATCCACCGGCACGCACATGTACTCCTGTTGCCACGTCTCTTCGTCTCCGGCCTGCTCCCGTGCTTCCGAGAGCCACGCCTCCCGTTCTTTGTGCGTTAACCGCTTGCTCAAGACCTTGTCCGCAAAACCCTGTTTGACCGCGTCTTCAATTGTTGTAGAGTGGAGCGCCCACGCATTGCCTTTTTTCGCGTCCTCGACCATGCGGTAAAAACGGTTGCCTTTGCCATTATAGGTGGATAGTATCCGCACCGGATACCCCCACGTGATTATCGGCATGGCCGCTTTCCAGAGTTCTTCGGGTTGCTTATGAAACGCGTATTCGTCAAGAACTAATTTGCCGCCCTTTGACCTGAAGGCCTTGGGGTTCGAGGACAGGGCGTTTATCCTTTTGCCGTTCGCAAACTCAATGACGAAAGCCTTGACGTCGTTGTCGTTGTCTATGACGACCTCTCCGAGGTCGCGCGCGGCAACAGAGAACAGTTTTGCCCACTGGGCGCAGTAGAGAATATATTCCCGCGCGGCGGACTGGTCCGCCGACGAGAACCAGACGTCCACCGGTTTGTCTTTACGCGCCGCCTCCGCGACATCCTCGTAGCTCTGGGCGTAGGTCATGCCGATCCGGCGGGACTTCTCGCAGATTTTGAAGCGCGAGGCGTCCGCAATCCATGCGGCCTGATACGGCAGAAAATATTTATCCACGTTACCTGACGATGCCAAGAACCGTCTCCTCTATCATTTTTATCGTTTCAGAGGACAAGCCGCCTTTTGCGGCTTTGCCCTTAATGTTTTTAATGGCCTGTTCGGCCTTCTGCTTGAAATCAGCCTTCAAGCGCTCGCGTTGAACGCTGGAAGATTGCAGTTTTGAAAACGCCATCATCAAAGAGCCGAACTTCTGGCCGGAGAGGTCGTCCATCTCCAGCAGATATTCCAAGACCTTCTGCGTGTACAGCTTCGAGGCGGCTTCTTCCATTGAGAGCGCGTCGCCCACCTCGCTTACGATGGCTTTGGCTTTTGTTTCAACCTCTTTTAAACGGCTCAGCCTCGATAAAAAATCCTTGCCGTAGCGCCCGACCGCGCTACGCGACACCCTGTACCCCTTGCCGCCCAACCACCCGACGATGTCGTCATACGTAACGCCGGGCGTGGCTAACTTTTTGTTTAGGTCGGCTTTATCGCAATCTGAGAGCTGTTTGGCTATGGATGAATGGCTCCTGTTACCGGCCACGTCAAACCCCCATGTCTATGCCGTCATCGGAGGCGTCTTTTTCCACAAAATCCACGCCCGCGGCCGTAAGGCGCGCGGTGTAATCAATCTCCAATTCCATGTCCTGCACGTTTTCAACCGCCACAAGGCGGCGCTCAGCCAGATAACTGACGTGCCCCTTTATAACACCCGCCGAAGCCGCCATGCGGATGTCGTTCAGCGTTAGGCTGATAACTCTGTCACTGAGTCCTTCAGGATACGGCTTGTACAGCACCTTCAGAATACGCCCGCGCTGAATCCTGTAGTCGTGTCGTGGCATCTAATTTCTCTCCTTTAGGATGGTATCCATCTTTTTTCCAAGGGAGTCGAGCTTGTACTCAAAGCTCGACAGCGCTCGCACGTAGTCGTCTTTCAACACATACTGCTTGGGCAGTTGAGCTTTAAACTCCATAAACTCTCTCTCAAGCCTCTGCGCTTTCGCGTCCGCGTTGGTTATATTTTCTTTGAGGCCGTTTATCAGCCCCTTCAAAAAAAAACCCGCCATGCCTACTGCTATGCTCAGGAAAAATGAAAGAACCGGCGCCATGAACACTGCGATATCTTTTAACTGCGCCATGTCCATCAGCCGTTATTCTCCTTTTTTGTTTTGAGCGCGTCGTTTATCATTTCGCTTTTCCGGGCGCTACCGGAGGACGAGCCGTAATAATACTCCTTCACGCCCAGCATTATGGCTATCAATACCCCAAGCGTGATGTCTAACGAACGCAGGAGACTGCCCTGTATGTTTATGCCTATAACGGCTATGGCGAATTGCGTCGCCAGCACCGCAAAAAACCCGCCCGTGTACGCATAGGCGAGGATTTTCGGCGTGGAGTCCTTGATTTGTTCCTCTCTGCTCCGCGCGCTTTTCCGGTCGTCCGCTGATACGCGCTCGAAATCTATATCCAGCTCCTTCATTTTCACGGCAAAATCCTGCTCGGCCTGTTTGAGCTTCAGGAGCGTGTCCGGCGTGGCCGACTCCAGCGCGGCGCTCAGGTCGTCATGCGTGCCGTCCGGCTTGCCAAGCACGGCGGCTGATATGGCCTGCGTGGCCATGCCCGCAAGCGGACCGCCAAGCGCGGTGGCAAGCGTCGGCGCCACGGTTTCAACTAAAGATTTCCAGTCGAAAGTCATAATCCTAACCTCCGGCATATTCAAAATGATTTGCGTCCCAGCCCCAGTCGCCGCCCCAGCGGTTGTCCGGGTCGAGCGATTTCCAAAATTCTCCGAGCGGCCCGTATGAACCCGCATCGGTTTTATATTCGCCCGCAATAAAGAGATTTACGTCAATAGCAAGGCGTTCGAGGTGTTTTGATTTGAGTGTCTTCGATTTGCCTGCCTTGACGTAAATCTCTTGCTGTTCGGGCGTGCGGTATGCCTCGCCGAACGTAAGCTCAAAACCGTTTGCGTAAGCCCATGCGATGAGCTTGGCAACCATAAGGGTAAACTTGCGCTGTTTTTCGGATAGAGTCATTTTTTAAAATCGTTAATGGTTAGGAGGTGGGCGGTGGCTCACGCCACCGCCTCACGGTACGGGATGAAACGGCTGACTGTCTTGGATTATACGGCGGGGCGAGGCGGGAAGTCTCGGAAAGCGTTTTGGGAAAATTCTTTAGAAAGATACCTTGGGAATTAAGTCTAATTGGGCTTCGTGATCTCTGACTATCCAGCGTATCTGATTGTGCGTGAGGTTGAACTCTTTCGCGAGTTCGCGGATGTTATGCTTCTTCCATTTTCGCCGGATTACCCTATCGCGCACATGCTTAAAGGTACTGCCTATTTTAGGGAAATACCTTTCGCTTCCTTCAAAGTATATTATCGTTTTAATGGTATTATCCAGCCCGATGACCTCGGCCAAGCCGTGGAAGCCTTCCGGCAAGTCGTTTGCCGTTATTTCTTTGACCCAATCGGTCATGGTCTGTCATACCTATTAAGTTCTTTAATGCGCTCTTTTAAACCTTTGAGCGCGGCGACATCCAAAAACCTGTAGTGCGTGACGGCCTTTATTGATTTGCTGTTGACGAACGCATTAAGGCTTTTTTCATAATCCACGCCCCAACGCGCGCGCGCTACGTCCTCAAGCTCGGCCACGAGGCCGGCGCGGGACGAGCCGTAGCGTTTCGGCGCCGTCAGTTCCCCGAAGGAAGCGGGCGCTTTGTATAGCGCTGTTACGTGGCCGAGGAGTTTAACTATTTCACGCGCATTGGCTTCGGATAAGCGTTTGCCAAGCACCGCCGGGGCAATATCGTCACGCAGTGTGTCCGCGTCAATCCCGCGGTTTTGCGCCTTCACAAAGAGCGCGGAAAGGAGACGGTTACGCGCATTTACTGATTGGCATTTCCGGTCGCTATTTTTTTTAAACGCCATGGGGCTTTTTCCTTGCACACCCTACAAGGCAAGGGCTCCAATCTGTACAGCCACAACTGATACAGCTTGTTTCCGTATGCCAATTTTTAGCTATGGGAACAAACTGCCTCATGAGTTCACCGATGCTTTTTCTTTCTCAAGCTTTTTCTTGCAGACAGCGCAGTTATCAGGGCTATTGTTATTACCCTGTTCCAGCTCCTGCGTGCCGAGATATAAAAACTTATTGCAAAGCGACGTTCTGTTTCTGATGTAGTGCCACTTCGGAGAGTTTGTTAAATACACCCAACCTTCATTTGCCGTCGCAGTCTCCATTGAGTTCCAACCTCCCTTGTTCGAATATATCTTCTATGCTTGTTTTCGAGAGTGCGGCGGCGCGTACAAGGCACATGATGCCTCTGTGGCGCAGGCTCTCTATATGTTTTCTCAATTCGGTTTCGTCCGTGATGACGTAATATCCGGGCGGGTTGCCGGTTGATGACCCTATAAGCTTGCCGCTCGCGCGCACAAGGCGCGAGACTATTTCGCGGGCCTTTACCTCCGGCAGGCTGGTGCGCCATGCAAGCGTGTCGGCTTTTATGGCGCTATCCTTACCTTTATGCTCGCGTATGACGCGCCACACCGCGGCTTCTTCAGTGCCGAGTCCAATTAAATCCTGTTCGAATATATTTAGCTGGTCAGGCATACACGCCGCCTTGTTTAAAACTTATTGCGCCGCCGTAAGACTTCTCGCAACTCTCTTGAGTATCAAGTATCCTATTAAATCCAACTCCGCGTCTTCAGTGTCGTCCATCTGGCCGGATTTTATCCTTGAGATTTTATCGTCGATGCGGACGTTTAATTGCTCCATCGTATCCGCTTTCGAAAATACGCGCTGGGGGTTAAGGGCCGAGTTGCCGTATAGCCTGTTTTTTGTAAGGAGCATCTTCTTAATGCCGTCGCACACAACGGAAATTAGCCCTTCAACCTCGCCAGGCGCGCTTTCGTTACATGTTATTTGCGTCTGTTTCTTTCCGGCCTTTATGGCCTGTCGCGCCAGTTTGCCGTTCTGGTTGGAGACCTTGTGCTTATTCTCCTTTTTCTCTCGTGCCGGATGGGCGGCACGGCACTTCGCGCAGATACTTTTGTAAAACCTCCCTTGCACTGCGTTTTTCTTTGCGCCGCATTTACAGCAGGAGACGTCCATCTCTGGTATGCCGTTCTCGGCGTCTATTTCCGCCTGCGTTTTATAGTGCTCACTGCACAGCCCTTTTTCGCTTGTTTCTTTTTTACAATCCCTGTACGTGCAATTGTTATCTTTCATTTCTGCCCCTTTCCGGCCGGGTGTAAACGTCGCTGAAATAAAACATGTACGGATTGTGGTATTGGTCTCTTTGGCATCTGCCGCATCGTCCGTATTTTAAGCCGATTATCCTCTTACACTTATCGCACATCCCAATCCTGTCATATCCGCCTATAGCCGCGTCCGAGACGCTCACCTCTTCCTCTTCCCACCACTGGTTCATCGCCCTGCTCCTGTCGAGTTCAATTTGCGCCGTAATTCTTCCGGCATACCTTTGGATTGCCCCTCTG
>SCQA01000303.1 GCA_004298725.1 bacterium | reverse complement strand
CAAAAAATGTCGTTCATGCGTATAAGAATATCGGCAAAACAGACGGCCTTGTAATAAATTGCCCGAACAGGTTATTTAAAGGCGAGGGCAAGAAAGAGCCGGTTGACGAAGTGCGTTATGAAAACGATATAAACTCGCCTTATAAGGTTGACTGATGAACGTCCTTGTAACAGGCTCCGGCGGACAGCTTGGAACGGATATTGTTCCTATTCTCTTGGATACGGGTTTCTCAATTACTGGGTTGCCTTCAAAGGCGCTTGATATAACTGACGAGGCTAAAACCCTTGAGGCCGTGTTAAGCGTAAAGCCGAAGGTTATAATAAACTGCGCGGCTTATACCGCCGTTGACAAGGCTGAAATTGAGAAAGAGAAGGCTTTTAAAGTAAACAGAGACGGAGCGCGCAACCTTGCCGGTGCGGCTAAAAAAGCCGGAGCTTTTATCGTGCACGTTTCAACGGATTTTGTATTCGACGGTTTAAAAGCAACCCCTTACGCGGAAACCGACGTTACTCACCCTTTGGGCGTTTATGGAGAATCAAAGCTTGCCGGAGAGGCGGCCGTGCAAGAGAGCGGGGCGAGATACGCGATAGTCCGCACGTCGTGGCTCTACGGACATACCGGCAACAACTTTGTAAAGACCATAATTCGCCTTGCAACTGAAAAGGATAGCATCAGGGTTGTTTACGACCAGACCGGCTCTCCGACATGGACAAAGGAGCTTGCGAAGGCGCTTAAAGCGTTTGCGCTTGCCGAGGCAAAGGGCAACTCAATCGAAGGCATTTATCATTTTTCAAATGAAGGCGTCGCAAGCTGGTACGACTTTGCGGTTATGATTATTGAAGAGGCGCGGCTCTGCGGCGCGCCGATTAAGTGCGGGAAGGTCGAGCCGATACTTACATCCGGCTACCCTACGCCGGCCAAAAGACCGCCGTACTCTGTGCTGGATAAGGAAAAAATAAAAAAGGCGCTGGGCATTGCCATACCTCACTGGCGGGCGTCGCTCGGCGCAATGATGACGGAACTTTACGGAGGCAAACGTGCGTAAAATGCTCGTAACCGGCGGGGCCGGTTTCATAGGCAGTAACTTTGTGCGCCATATGCGCGGGGCGCACCCAAGCGACAGGGTGATAGTTCTTGACAGCCTTACGTACGCGGGCAACCTTGAAAATTTGAAAGGACTTGAAAAAGACAGCGGTTGTCTTTTTATTAAAGGCGACATCTGCGACCAAGTTTTGCTTGACGGCATTTTTGATAAAGAGGCCGTTGATACGGTCGTGAACTTCGCGGCGGAGTCGCACGTCGACAGGTCAATACTCGGCCCGAGGGCTTTTGTGGAAACGAACGTGCTTGGCACGCTGACACTTCTTGAGTGCGCGAGAAAGCGTTGGCTCTCTAACGCGGCGAAGGCAAAAGGCAATGTCTTTTTGCATGTGTCAACGGACGAGGTTTACGGCTCGCTCGGGCCGGCGGGATATTTTACCGAGGAAACTCCGTACCAGCCGAATTCGCCTTACGCCGCGAGCAAGGCGTCTTCCGACCATCTTGTGAGGGCGTATTTTCACACTTACGGGCTTCCGGTTGTCACCACAAATTGTTCGAATAACTACGGGCCGTATCAGTTCCCTGAAAAACTTATTCCGCTTATGATTATAAACGCGCTTACCGGAAAGCCTTTGCCTGTTTACGGCGACGGCCTGAACGTGCGCGACTGGCTTTATGTTGAAGACCATTGCAGGGCCATTGACGTTGTTCTTGAAAAGGGCAGGCTTGGCGAAACGTACAATATAGGCGGAAGGTGCGAAAAGCGCAATATCGAAATAGTCAATCTTGTGTGCGCTACCGTTGACGAGCTTTTAAACGCTGATAAAACCCTTGCGGCGCTGTATCCGCTTGGCAAGAGCAGGAAAGAGCTTATTACGTTTGTAAAAGATCGTCCCGGCCACGACCGCAGATATGCGATAGATTGTGGAAAGATTGAAACAGAGCTTGGCTGGCGCGCTTTAACGGCTTTTGACGACGGCATAAGAAAGACGATTAAGTGGTATCTGTCAAACGAGGGTTGGTGGAAAAGGGTTATCTCCGGCGAGTATACAAAATACTACGAGGTTCAATACGGCAACAGGGCGAACCGATAGCTGGTAACCGACAACCGGTAATTATTTTTTTGTACCCGCCTTTCAGTCGAATATATTTTTAAGCACGAAATAAAAGTTTTCCTTCCTTTCGGTTAAACGCCTGAGCGTGTACGGAAGCCAGTTTACGCCGTACGGGCAGTAAACGCGCACGCGGTAGCCTTCTTCAGCAAGTTGTTTTTGAAGGTTGCGCTTTATGCCGAGCAGCATTTCAAATTCAAAAGAGCCTTTGTCAACTCCCGCGCTTTCGGCGAATTCCTTGGCAATGTTTATCAGCCTTTCGTCGTGCGTGGCTATCGCGGGCATATGGCCTTTTAAAAGAAGTTGTTTCATTAAAGCCTCGTAGCTTATGTCAACGTCTTTCTTGTCTTGAAAAGCAACGTCGGCTCCTTCCTTATACGCGCCTTTCACAAGGCGCACGCTCGCTTTTTCATGAATGAATCGGTCAATGTCCCGCGCGCTTCTTTTAAGGGCGCTCTGCACGGCTATGCCGGCGTTTTCGTAAATGCCGCGGAGAATAAGGTAGGCGTCAATTGTTTTTTGCGTATAGGCCGAGCCTTCCATGTCAAAACGGACAAAGTTGCCAAGCTCGCGGGCTTTTTCAATTATACGTCCGGCGTTTTTTCTCGCGAGCTCCTCGGATATGTCAAGGCCCATGTGCGTGAGTTTTAAAGATATGTTCGCGTCAACGCCAGAGGTTTTTATTAGAGAAAGAAGTTCAAGGTATTCGCTTACCGATGTTTCCGCCTCTGCCGCGTCTTTTACGTTTTCGCCGAGGTTGTCGATTGCCGTTGATATTTTAAATTCGTTAAGCAGTTTTGCCGCGCTTATCGCGGCTGTTCTGTCCGTGCCTGCTATATAGCGTTTTGCAAGCGGGGCAAGAAGAACGGAGGCTCCGCTCACCGTGGCCTCTTCATGAATTCGTCAATTATGCCTGCAAGCCCGGCCTCTTCAATGTCTTTCACCTGATAGCTTACCCTTATAGCCGGTTTGTTTATTTTCATGAATCTGGCAAGGTTTACCGGCGTGGCGATGAGCACAACGTCGCACGGCGTGTTGTTGATGCTCAGCTCAAGTTCGCGTATCTGGCCGTTTGTGTAGCCTACGGCGGGCAGAAGATTTTTTATGTGGGGGTACTTGTCAAGCGTGTCTTTTATGGTGCCTATTGCGTAAGGAGCAGGGTCAACCGGTTCGGCCTTTA
>SCQA01000302.1 GCA_004298725.1 bacterium | reverse complement strand
TTTTATTTCCTCCCCCTTGATGGGGGAGGGTGGGGTGGGGGTGATTAAAAGGCAGTGAATAGTTAAAATTTACTGTTATTGTGCCGTCAGGAGTTGGTTAGTTTCTCCGGTTGATGGCACAGACGCAGGCTGGAAAGCGGAACCTGATAATTATTCAAGTCCCCCCTTTTTGTTAAGGGGGGACTTTGATTTTGTTCCTTGCCTTGTTAATAAGGGAGCGCGCGGTTTTTAAAAACTATCTTTAACCGCTAATACATAATAAGGCATCTATTGATATGCGCGAGTTTTTAACAACCCCGGTTTTTTACATACTCTTTTTAGTCCTTGCGTTGATAGTGATAAGGCGCATTAACGGCTTAACCTTTCATATATGGCAGGTTATGCTCCTTGGCGCGCTTGCCGCTCTTTTAACAGGCTCCGTAACGGCGCTCGCGGCCATGAAATCAATAAATTTCGACATCATTTTTTTTCTTGCCGGTATGTTCGTTGTTGCTGAGGCGCTTTGCCAAAGCGGGTATCTATACGGCCTCTCAAGCCGTTTTTTTGGCAAGGCGAAGACTGCAAGCGGCCTTATATTCATAATGATTTTGTCGCTTGGTTTTTTTTCAGCCCTGCTTATGAACGACACGGTGGCAATCATAGGCACGCCGCTTGTTTTATCGTTTGCCGACAAGCATAATCTGCCGCATAAGTTAATGCTGTTAATGCTGTGTTTTTCAATAACAATAGGCAGTGTTGCAAGCCCGATAGGAAACCCGCAAAACCTTCTTATAGCAATTGACGGAGGCATTAATAACCCCTTTGCAGTATTTATGAGGTTTTTGTTTTTGCCTACGCTTATAAACCTTGTTTTTGTCTATCTTATTCTGAGGTTTTTCTACAAAGACGAGTTTGAAAAGCGGATGGTTGAAACCGTGCATGAGTTCGACTCTGACGACAGGCTTGCGCGCCTTGCAAGGCTTTCGCTTATTTTGATAGCGGTGCTTATTATGCTTAAGACGCTCGCGTTCTTTTGGTTTCCGCGTTTTGATTTTGCTCTGAGTTTAATCGCCGTAATACCGGCTTTGCCCGTGCTTATCTTCAGCCCTAAGAGGCTTTCCGTAATTCGCGCCGTTGATTGGCGAACGCTTGTATTTTTCGCGGCGTTATTTGTGCTTATGCAGGCCGTGTGGAACTCCGGCTTGCTTGAGGGCTTATCAGCCCGTTCCGGCGTTGACGTAACGTCAGTTGACGTTGTGCTCTTTTCAAGCGTTCTGATAAGTCAGGTTCTTTCTAACGTGCCGTTTGTTGCAATGTATCTGCCGCTTATTCACGGGCAAGGGATACATGATACCGTGTTTATGGCGCTCGCGTCCGGCTCGACGATTGCCGGCAATATGTTCATACTCGGCGCGGCAAGCAACGTTATAGTTATTCAACACGCGGAAAAGAGCGGGCACACCTTAACTTTTTTTGAATTCGCAAAGGTAGGCGTGCCGCTGACGGTTATAAATTTTATTGTTTACCGGTTGTTTCTGGTTTGATCTGTTTGTTGAATGGCAACGCTTAGCTTATTTGCACAATAACGCACTTCAGATATTCTGTTTCAGGGACAAAGAGCGCCACAGGATGGTCTTTTGCCTGAGAACGCGTCTCTGTAATTCTGCAGGTCTTGCCGGCGTCTTTTGCCGCGCCTCGAAGTATTTCAATAAAAGCGTTTCTGTCAACGTGGTATGAACATGACGACGTAGCGATAAACGCCCCGCGCTTTGCGAGTTTCATAACGGCTGAGTTGATGTCTCTGTACGCGCGCAGGCCGTTTTTAAGGTTTGCTTTGCTTCTTACGAACGCGGGCGGGTCGAGCACGATGAAGTCGTATGATTTACCCTTTGCGAGTTCCATTTTTATAAAGTCAAAAACATCCGCTTTAACAAAGGCGCAGTTTTTGTTTGCGTTGTTCAGCTCGGCGTTTGCTTTTGCGCGGAGAACGGCGGCGTCGGAGGAATCAACGCCGGTAACAAAAGCCCCTCGTTTTGCCGCCTCAATGCCCCACGCGCCGGTGTGGCAGAAAAGGTCAAGGCCGGTCTGTCCGCTTTTTAGCAGGCCGGCAAACGCGACGCGGTTTTCAGCTTGATCAAGGAAGAAACCTGTTTTCTGCCCTGCAAGCGGGTCAACCTCAAAGAGCAAGCCGCCGATGTTCACAACCGGCAATTTATCAAGATTTCCTTTTATTATCTTCTTTTCAAGCGGAAGTCCTTCAAGCGTTCTTGAAGACGAGTCGTTTCTAAGGACAATGTTTACCGGCGAAAATACAGCCTCAGCCGCTTGTATTACTAATTCCGAGAGCGTGTCCATGCCGAGAGTTAGAAACTGCATTGAAAGCGTATTTTCATATTTGTCTATAATAAGGCCGGGTAGGAGGTCACCTTCGCTGAAAACCGCCCTGAATGTGTTGCCTTTGACAAAGGTCTTTCTGTATTCAAAGGCATTTG
>SCQA01000301.1 GCA_004298725.1 bacterium | reverse complement strand
GATTTGACAGCGGTTATTTTACGGGCGCGTCGGTATACTCGCTTATGAAAGATGAAACTCGTCAGGTAACCGGTTTTGACCGCTTCTCAGGCACGGTCTTTATAAATGCCTTTTCGACGCCCGTCGCTTCGGGGGAAGGCTACGTCCTTACGCGCTCCTATTCAAAGGAAATAATAAGGGCGTTTGAAAAGTTGGAGGAAAAGATTGTCCGGCTCGGCAAAAGGCCAGACTTAATAGCCGACCCGTACGAGTTGAGGGCAACCCATATTTACGGCACGGTGGCCGAGGTCTGCAAAGGGCTTGCAAAAGAACGCGGCGGCTTGTGGTGGGAACTCTGGAAGCACTACGAGAAAAAGGCTGATGACGAATTTAACGGCTTGTGCCTGAAATATTTTGTTGTGGGAAGCACGCGTATTTCAAGGGCGGAAGAGGGTTTCAGGTTGAGTTCAATCGCAACGGGCAGAGGATGAAAGAATGAAGAACTTCGATACCGTAGTGCTTATAACGGAGAATATGCAAAAGGCGCTGTGCGCCGAGGGCGTGAACTTTTCTCTGTGCGCGTTTGAAGACGATAGCGCGCTTCCGGCAAGCCTTCTGCCGCACGGTCAAATATTTTACACGGGTGAAACGTTTGAGTATGCGCACGGCCAGCGTCCCGTGTATGCCGAGGCAGGTTTTGTTGTAAAACTTCTTTTTAACGCGAAAGACGCTCAAGCGTTAACGCGCGACGGGCAGATGTGGGCGCACAGGGTGCGGGGCGCGCTTACAATTGACGCGCTTAACTCAGGCGGGCTTGCTATTGTCAAGCGCGTAAGCAGGGTAAGCATTACCGGGGTTGACGTGTCGAATAAGGCAACTTTGTCCAAAATGACGTGCAGGCTTAGCGTAAGGTATAGGGAGGCTTAAGTGACTTTAAAAATGCTTTGCGACTTTGAAAGCGAGGAACTCGGAGTATTTGAAAAAGGCGAGCGCTACGATATTCCGCTTGAGCTGGCTATAGTGTGGATAGGGCGTTCAGTAGCAGAACTCGCCTAAGAAAGCCAGTTTTACGGTCTGCGACGCGTAAGGGCAAAGCGATGAAGAGAGGCATTGAGAGGGAGGTAATGGTTTATGGCTGAAAACAAGATTTATTTGGCGATTGGCGAAGAGCAGGCAAGAGGGGTAAGGGAGTCGGTTAGCGTCGGTTTTGTTCCGCTCTTAACTCCGGGAATACCGAAGGTAGAGTTTGACGACAAGAAGATAAATGAATTTCGCGGCGAAGACCACGTAAAAGGCGACACAGCCGTACGCAGAATGGGACAGAAGTGGCATACAAGCTTGGAGATGCCTTTTTTCACCGAGGCCGGCAAAATAAAAGGCATGACAGGCACGCTTATTAAACATTTCTTCGGCACTGCCGTAACTTCCAAAGACGCCGTCACAGGGCAGTCATCCCACATGTTGTATCCAACGGCTGATCCGTTTTCACCGGCGAACCTCGGAAGCAAGGCGTTGACCTTGAACTTTAATATTAACGAAGGCTCCGTCATGAAGAATTGGCCGTTTGCGGGCGGCAGGGTTAAGAGCCTTTTGTTTACGCAGGAGGCCGGGCAACAGTTGAAGTTGACAACCGAGATGTTCGGCCAGTTTCGCGACGCCGTCGGCAACGAATTAGGCGCGCCTGTATTTGCCGCAGAGGCGCTCAGGTGCGACTACAACGAATTGCGCGTCTATACCGGCGCCGTAACTCGCGAAGGCGTTGCGCCGGACTTTACCGGTTTTGGTTTTAAAAACGCAATTGCGCTTTATCCCGATAAGCTCAGCGTAAAGATTGAAAACGGCATGGAAGACCACCTAAGGCTCTCAGGTTTAACTTATCCTGATAAAACTCGCATGGGGCGGTTTAAGGTTGCTTTTGAAATGACGCTTGATTGGGAAGACCCGGCAAGCGGCTTTTCATCGGTAGCGGAATTCAACAGCCGGTTTTCCACAGCCGGTTCCTCTAACTTTACTCTGCACTGGGACGCCGGAGCCGGACACGCGCTTTATATAGATCTGCCGAGCCTGCACAGAACCGGTGGCGACCCTAATTACAACGCCTCCAAAGACCCGATGGTAACTCTCAAATACGAAGGCTTGTACGACGCGGCGACTACAAAATATATGGTCGGGTTAATGCTTAAAAATACGGCTATTGCCGTTTAAATTCTCCGCTACGAAACAAGGGCGATAAAGGAGGTTGTAATGGCTATTATAAGTTTTGACAGGGACGCGGTAATAGACTTCGCGCCGGAGTACAACGGCAACAGGGAAAGCGACGCGCCGTGCGTCGTTAGGCTCAAGTTCGTGCCGTATTCAAGGGTTCAGCATTACTCAAGGCTGATTGCCGCAAAGGCCAAAGGCTCCGCTGATTCCGCAAAAATAGCTGAAGTAACTCAGGACGTCCAGAAGAAGCAGTTTGTCGAAAATGTCGAATCGATTTCAGGTTATTTTCTCGGAGGAAGGGAAGTCAAAAACTCCGAGGAGTTTTATGACACCGCGGATACTGATTTGATACTTGAAGTAATCAGGGCCATGGAGTCTCAGTCAAAGCTCTCCGAAGGGCAAATAAAAAACTGACAGCGGGTTTCCGTCTTGCCTTCTTGTCAGGAGGCGGAAGCCCGTTTAACTGCGAAACGTGCGCGGACAAGGATAAAAGCGCGCGCAACTGTTTAAACAGGCTTGGCCTCAGCAAAGCCGCGCTTGCGGTTTCATGTTATACGGATGACGTCGTGGCCGAACATAAAGAGAAGGGCGGCGTTAAGGTTGCAAGCCTAGGGAATATCCGGTTATATGAATGTCCGGTCAGTTTTTTAACGGATGACACGCGCGAACTTATGCGGCTCTGCTTCTTTATTGAGGAAACGGGAAACCTTCTTTACGAAGGCGGCTGGGGTGGCCAGCCTTATTGGCTTATAGAAGCCTATGAAGTATGCAGGAGAGAGGCAATAAGGCTTCAAAAGGAAAAAAGAGATGGCTGACAACAGAGAAATAACAATTGTCATAAGGGCGCAGGACGAGTTTTCAGACGTATTGGAGAGGGCCGGCCAGTGCGCCGATAAGAACGCGGCGAAGATACAAAACAGTTTTAGGGGCAGTGATAACGGCGGTGACGCGGCGCGCCTTGGCGAATATGCAACGGCGCTTGAGCGCGTCATGGGGCTTGAATCGTCAAGGGCGGCAACTGAAGAAAAGTCCGCCGCGCTTAGAGAGCTTAACAGGCTCAGGCAAGAGTCTCCGTATGATGCCGGCAAAAAACCGGCGACGTACGGCGAAGACCAAGAGACGGTAAGAATAGCTCTTGCGTATCAAAAGCAACTTGAGTCTTTGCGCGCGTACAATACGCAGGTTGTTCAGGAGAAGATTCGCTCCGGCGCCTCACAAGCCGAAATAGAAGCGTCTTACGCGGAGCTTTCCATTCAGTACGAGCAGAAAAAGCGCGACTTCCAGATTCATGCCGCGTCCGGCGCCGCCGGTGCAATGGCTAACTTCATGCAGAATCTCTATGTTGCGACAGGCTCAAAGAACAAGGCGCTTTTTGAAATGATGAAGGCTTTTTCCATAGCCCGCGCCATGATTTCCGGCACAGAGGCGGCCGTGAGCGCGTACGCGTGGGGCGCGTTTTTCGGCGGGCCGCCGCTCGGGGCCGCGTTCGCGGCAATGGCCGCTACGGCAACAGCCGCACAAATAGCGCAGATAACGTCTTTGAGTCCGGGAGGAGCAGGGGGTGGCATAAGCGCTGGCGGGTCAGCCAATCCCTCATACCACGGTGGCTCCACGTCCGCGTACCCTGTGCCGCAAACGCTCTCTCAGGACTCAAAGCAGATTCAGAGCGTCGTTGTCAACATTCATAATCCGCTTTCCGACCAGAACTGGCAGAAGGTGGTTGAAGACAATATCATACCGGCACTCAACAACGCGTCTGACAGAAACGTAGCCCTTACAGTGAGGTATGCTTAATGGCAAGTTGGTCAAAAATAAAATTCTTCCACGATACCATGCTTGGCTCGGCAGGCTCGACGTTTGCGCTAACGGCAGGGTCTACGGCGGCAGGCGATTATGACGTAAAATATTTGTACAACATGATTGAGACGAACATGTGGAAGGCGTCATCTACGGCGCATCAACAGTTCGATTACGACGCTGGCGCCGGTAACGCGAAGTCGGCTGATTATTTGGCTATTTTAAGCCATAACCTTAAAACCGCCGGTGGAAAGATAGACCTCAACTGTAGCAATGATTTGGTCTCATGGCAAACGGTTGTGAACGATACGCCGTTCGCCGATACGGTTTTTTTAAAAGAATTTAACGCTACAACTCCGCACCGCTACTGGAGGTTGAACATCAACTGCACTATAGGTTCAACGGTCGCGCCGTACATGACGCTTTGCATATGGGGCAATAAGACCGAGCTTGACTACGCAACCGCCTCCTTCGACCCATACGAGCAGAACGTAAAGGCGAACGTTAATTTGTCTCAGGGCGGCTACGTTACCGGCGTGCATACGCAATATACCGAAAGGTCTTTGTCTCTGCGCTTTGATGACGCGGACGCTACGCTCTACGGCAAGATAAAGTCATGGTGGGAAACGAGCGGCCTGAAAAACTTCTTTGTGGCATGGGAAAACGCGAATAGTCCTGACGATGTTTGGCTTATGCGGCCCGACCCGAAGTTTTCAAACCCGCTGACCAACGGCGGACTTTACCGGAACATAACGCTCAACCTGAAAGGGCGGAAGGAATAATGGCGATAACCTTGACAACGGCCTTTCTTGCCGAATTAAAAAAGAACGTCAATCAGCCGAATGTCATCATTGAGCTTAGCCTCGACTCCGGCACTGTGAAGTGTGGCTATGCAACTGGCGGGTTTACGGACGTGCTTCCTATTGTAAAGTCTGTTTCGTCTTTGCAAAACAAGTTAGATACCAAGGGTTTTTCAACACGCGGGGAACTTACGGTTGTAATAAGCGGGCGGGATAATTTCAAAAACCTGCTTGCAAATAACTACCTGAAAAACCGCCGCGTAACGCGCAAGGACGGCTTTATATCGTCCGGTTTCGCGTATTCGGACTACGCCGCAACATACGCGGGCAGGGTGTCTAATTGGTCGCGCAAAGGCGACGAACTGACTATAACGGTTTCGGACGACCTGATTGACGCGGCCAAGAAGATACCAGCTGAAAATTCCGCGAAGACGCAGTACGCGAGCTTTAGGAACATGCACCCCGCGGATATTATGACGAATATTTTACTCACGCAACTCGGCATAGACGCGCAGTATGTTGACTCGGCCAAGTTCGCCTTTGAGCGCGACACATGGTTTTCAGGCTGGAGATTCGACCGCGTGATAACCGAGCCGAAAGAATCAAATGAATACTTGAACGAATTGCAGATAGAGTCAAACTCGTTCCTTTTTCACGATGGCCAAAAGATAACATACAAGACGTTTGCGCCGCCTCTGCCCGGGCAGGGGCCGGAAGAATGGACGGACAACGCGCATATTCTCTCCGGCACGTTAACCCAAAAGAGCGGCTATAAAGACAACCTCTTTAACCGCATCGTAATTTATTATGATTATGACGAGTCCGGCCAAGACAAAGAGGCTAATTTTGAAAGCGCGCTTATCGCCGTTGACGCGGCGTCGCAAGGCGCAGACCAGTGGAACGAGGTGTTGACCAAAACCATCAAGAGCAAGTGGATACGCTCTCTCACGTATGCCGAGCCGTCAAGCATAACAGGCGTAGTTATTTACCATGTGTCGAACGCGAACGGCGTAGGTACGGGTACTTTGACATATACCGCCGCAAGCAAAACCCTGCAATGGTCGGCGCCGGGCGGCGGTATAGGCGCGGCGGTTGACGTTACCAAAGACGGAAAGTTTCAGCTTTTCGGCGCGGACGAAACAAAATACATGCGCGTCATAGTTACCACGGCAAGCCTTCCCGCCGGTAACGCCACAGAGAATATATTGATAACAGCCTTGAGTACGAACGCTATGGTAACGACGCTGGCACAAAAGCTTTTATCTCGCTATAGGAACCCCGCCGCTACGGTGAGCCTGGACGTTGACATAAATTGCGCCGGGTGGGATAGCGCATTTATTCAGCCTGCGGATATTAAGGATATAACCACGGACGAGGCAAGCGAAAAGGGCGAGACCTCTTGGATGAAAGAGCGCGTAATGCTTACGTCCGTAAGGCCGGACTTTGCAACGGGTAAGGTGTCGGTCGAGGCGATTGAAACGAAGATGTATCGGCGTTACGGCTTTATCGCCCCTGCCGGCCAGCCGGATTATCCTGCGGCCACTGCGGCGCATAGGGAGTACGGATATATCGGCAGGTCGAGCGACAATAACGTAAATGCCGGAGCCGAGGCGGGATATTACATATGGTAGGAGAATTCTAAATGACAGTACCGTCTAAAAATTGGACAAGCATAGCAGATACGCAGGTTGACGCGGACAGCCCGCTTGATACAACGCTGATAACAGCCCTGCGGGACGACCTTGTGCATCTTAAGGAGTGGCTTGGCGCGAACTACACTGCCGCGCAAAATCATAATCATGACGGCGTGAACAGCGCTGGCGCCGTCTTTGACGCATCGCAGATATTAGACGGGAGCGTGGCTGTTGCGAAACTTAAAATGGCGCAAGGAAGTTTCGTCATGGATATTCAGGGTAACGATCGAGCGTTAGTGCCAGTTTCAAGATTCTCGCATTTGCCAGTCATAGGCAACTTAAATAACTCCAGTGTATTTTGGTACCACGATAGTATCGGAACCGTCGACCCATCTACCGGCCTATCCGGCGTGAATACTGTCGGTAGCACACTTAGGGTTGTCTGCGTTAATACGGTAGCCACCCCCGCAACTGCTCATCTGACGTGGGATTGTCACGTGGTATAAAAGGCGTGAATAGAAAAGAAGAATCGCTCAACGCTTACTAATAACTGATAATTTAAAGGAGGCTAAAAAATGTATATCGAACTTTTATATGACACGCTTGGGAACATTACGGCTTGCTACTGTGTGGATACTTTGCCTTATAAAAAAGACGCGCCGTTATTTGAATTGAAAGGCGGTATGCCGCAAGGCGCTCAGCAGGCGCGTATAAACCTTGATACGCTTACGGCAATGGAAATTGACGCGGCAAGCGGACAAAAGGCAGTAATAGACCCGGTCACGGGCAAGCCTGCGCTTGTTACGGTTGACCGGGCTGAGTATATAATGAAAACCTTTAAGGTGGACGTTAATGCAACCGTTACAACGCCGCCCGGGGTTGTAATGCCAGCCGGAATGAAGGTAAAAACATTCGCGAGAAGGTAACATAGGATGAGCGACAATGAACTTGAAAAGTTGGCTGATAGGATAGTAGAGCAACTTGAACAAAGACGGGGTGCATGCGAATTATCAGAGGGTGAACAGCGGGCGGTGAAGGACCTTATCAAGACGAAAAGGCAGACCGTAAAGGCGCTTTTATGGATTGTCGGCGCTGTGTTTTTATGGGCGCTTAGAGACATATATCTGTGGTTTTCAAGCCATCTGGTGTTCAAGTAGCGACTTTGGCCGATAGAGGCGCGACTCTGTTTCACTGTACCGCCGGAGGTTATAGCCGCCCAAACATTACGAAAACGGAGATACGCGTATGACGCCTGTAATTGGCGATATTCTTGAAAGCACGGTAGGAAAGGTGGTGGGCAGGCTCGCGGATAAATTTTTTCCGTCTTCCATGAGTGAAAAAGAAAAGGCTGATTTTCAAAATGAAGCCGGAAAACTGATGATGGAAGAGTATAAAGCCGCTCTCGGTGATATCCATGGCGCGCGCGAGCTTGCGGGCAAGGAAAATGACGCGGCTCCAGTATGGACAAAGGTTTTAACGGTAACGCACAGGCCTATATGGTCTTTTATCATGCTTGCGGTTTTTATATGGACGATAATAGCTCCCTACCTTAAGTTTCCGCTGATTCCTCTTACGGACATCCATAAGGAAATAATGCAGACCGTAATTATCTTTTACTTCGGCGGACGTTCAATAGAAAAGATAACGGATTCTGTATGGGGCAAGTAGTTTAGATTAGTAGTCTGAAAACAGTATTTCTACATTACTTCTGAGCAATAAAATATGTTAAGTGAACAGAATAACTAAATAGTTTATGGTATAAGGGTAGAAACTAAACGGCGTTATATGCTCGGGTCAAGCGCGCTACGCCATGGGGGATCGAAGACGAGGTAAAAATGAAGAAAAATATCGTTATAGCCATAGCTATGTTCTTGATGTTTGTTTTTGCTATTCACCAAGCCTTTGCGCAAGAGTCATCCGGCAACGAGTTCAAAGTAAAGCTCCTGGACGGACTTTATCTTTACCAGCCTAAGGTAAATGACGGGGTCTTCAGCCCGTTGTTCATCGTTGAAAAGGGAGCGCTTGTAGATCCATACGCACTGGCCGCTAAGATAGGGAAGGAAGGATTCATAAAGAATTATGTCGAAGGTAAAAGGTTCAAAGTATACCTTGAAGAAAAATTTGTAGGCGAACTGACCGACGTAAGGCTTGAATTTGTGGATGTGTGCGACTCAGACGTATTCCTGCATGATATACGCGGAAAAGGGAAATATGGTGGAACACCATTGCGAGAGGCTTATTCGAATAAATCCCTTTACGTGTACGATGAAGACGTGAGGGTATACGGTTCTTTGACGGCGATAGCCGCGCCCTCGGAGTTGGTTTACGGCAAAGTTTTTAAGGATTTCGAAGTGACGGAAGAAGACAAAGTTATAGCGATTGAAGTTATAAGGAAAGACTTTGTGCCGGAAGTTTTTGAGCGGATAAAAAGCAGGCTTGAAAAACTATATGACGAAAAGAAGGTGATTACAGGGCAATGGGATAAAATTAAATTTCTTAACCCAATAAATGCAGAAGACGAGAAAAAAGGCTTGATCGGATTATACTCATTTCACGTATCCTTTCGTAATCTCGTTAAACCAAGGGAATTTGACGCCCGCTATTCGTCAGAATTACTATTCTCCATTTTTGACGGCAAAATAGCACTGATTGCCATTGCGGATGGTTATGCACCTGCTTTTAGTCTTGGAGGAATTATAGATATTGACGGCGCCGGAACTCCTGAGCTTGTTTTACAGGAGCACGCAACAGGTGGCGAAGATGAAGAAGGAGACACTGAAACGGGTCGGCAGGTTACTGTTCTTTTGCGTACATCTGTCGGATGGAAAGAGATTTATCGCACCGTCAAAATATGCGATCCGAGATTTTGAAGACGGTGTTGACCTCAATAATGTTTGAAATACGGCTTTAAAAAGGAGGATTCTTATGGGTTCCGGGTTTCAAAATACGTCGGAGCGCATGTTGCCTCCAAGGGTTGTTAATGGCAGGATTCTAAAACCGAAAGTAACCGCTTCCAACGGGATCAGGCAGGATTTTCATGCCCCGCGTAAAGGGCGTGAAAACCACGGTGGGGTAGATGTTAATTATCATCATGATACGGGCAATTCATTGGGGCAGAATGGCATAAATCTGGAACATCCTGCCGTGGGTTCGCCTGTCACCGGTAAGGTTACAAAGAGAGACCCTACAGGCATGGGGATGATTACAATCAAGGATTTAGTTTGTAAATTGCCTTCAGCAGGCTAATTCAAGCTTGGTATGGGGACTCCCGCATGAAAAAAGCATTTCAGCATTTTTTTCTTTTATGTTTTATCTTCCGCTACGTTATCAATCGCCAGTGACGCCTTTAGTTATCGTAGACTTAAAGGGAGGGGTAAATTACCTTGACTTCAACAACGACGGCAAGGATGCACGTGTTGTCCGGCTTGTTAAATGCAAATAGAGGGGTGGCCATGATTGAGAATTCAACCGGAACCCGGCTTGCGGCGTTGTTTACGTTTGTCTGTATAATCTTTCTGTTGTCAGCCCCGGCCCGCGCCGAGGAAATCAAAAAGGGATTGAAACTCGTCGAGACAAAGACCGGCCTTGTGCCTGAGTTATGTCACGAGGAACTGTCGGAGTGGGTCATCCTGCCCGGCACGCGGATAAAGGCAGGGTTATTCAGGTATATTTACGGTAGTTCTTTTAATGCCCGACACAACGTAGAGGAGCAAGACGAGACGTGCAAGGCAGGGCTACTCTTCGATGACGCGCTTTACTACGTCGACTATCCTGACCCCGGCGGGGATACTAACTTCGGCGTATATAAGGACTACTTCTTGATGGACTCGTTTGCCTACATGGCGTCGCACAACCGCACGATGTATCTCTTCCGGTATGGCAAGGAATCGGCGCGGCTCCTCGATCAGATCGGCGTGGCCGCACCGGCCAAGGGTGTGTGGCTGGACTTCATGTCAGTATCTATCTTGGCAAATAAACCGGGCTATAAGAGAAGCTTTGATAAGTCTCCGGTCTGGATGGATATAGCGGATATAGACCATGACGGCAGACCTGAACTTGCCATCAGCATTGTTAGGGGGCCTTATTGGACATACTATGACCGCAAGTTCAATCTCTTCATCGAGATAAAGGACGAGCGTCTGCGCCTTGACCTGAACCCAGCTCTCTACAGGCCGCTTTTCGAGAAGGAGAGGAAGAAGGCCAAAGGCAAGAGATTTAAACCCGACGCCTATTACATATACGGGTTTCTTGCCGGGGAGTTCACGCTTGATAAGGTAAAGGCCCTGCTCAAAGACGAGCTTTACGTTGCCGAGGCAAAGCGGGATTTCAAAAAGCATGATGCGGAGTATTATGACCAGTATGAGAGCGTTGTCCCGCTTCTTGAGAGCCGCGACAAGTGGGATTATAAGTTCCATTATCATGGCGGCGAGTCCAAGCCGATTGACGACAAGCCGGAAGAGTTGATCAAATACGAGATAAAACGGAGGTAGAGAGATGTCTTCAAAGAAATGGGCTATAACGCCCAAGAGGGGCACGGGTAAGGGTAAGGACGTGGCCGGTAATGTAACGGAAGAAGAAAAGAACGAGATCATAAACAAGGCGGT
>SCQA01000300.1 GCA_004298725.1 bacterium | reverse complement strand
CTGACGCTTTCCTTAGAGCCTTCAAAGACAAAATCGTCAGGGAAAGTTTGCAGACGTGCTCTTTCCCTGTTAGTCAAGGCGCGCGGCTCTTTCCAATGGTAGCCGTGCGTTCCGCCTCCGCCGCTGCCGGTGATCGTATATGCAGGCTTGTCGGGATGAAGTCGACGGTAAATTTGGCTCATTTTTGCACTTTTTACATTAAGGCGTAGGTTGTCAGGTAACTTCGAATTCCATGCATTTTCACCCGGCTTAATATACTGGAGCCGCTCGACAACGGTTTTAGATTGATGCGTTCTTTCGCTATTCGGTGTAGATTTGGATATCGGAGGTTCTTCAATAGCTTCGCGTGCAGTTAAGGGTTTGTTGGATGTGAAAGGCGCTGGAACTCTAAACCTCAATCCCAAGGTTTTGTCAATTCCAACAATAATTAGGCGATGCCGTGTTTGTGGAACGCCGTAGTCTTCAAACTTGTAAAGATGCGCCGTAAGCAAATATCCATTGCCAGCATCCTTTAAGTCGGTTAGAATTTTTTTGAATGCTCCGCCATCGTTTGCGCTTGTAAGGCCGCCTACATTTTCGGCCACAAAAATTTTTGGTCTAAAATGATTCAGGACTGCAATTCCATACAAATAAAGTGGCCCGAATGTGCCGTTAAAACCCTTTTTTTCTCCTACTATGCTGAAGTCGTTGCAGGGAAAGCCATAAGCGAAAATATCAATAGGTTGGAGCGACTGGATGTTGAGTTCGCACACGTCTTTACAAATGACAGTCTCTGGCGGTTCAGGACAGATATTTCGTGCATAGGTTCGGCAGGAGTCGTTGCTGTAATCTGAAGCCCAAGCGTGCTCTATCTCAAACTCGCTCCCGTCCTTAACAACATTTGCCCTTTTTGCGCCGAGAGCGAGTCCTCCAGGGCCACAGAATAATTCGCCGAGGCGCAAGATGGTTTTTTCATTTTGCGGTTCTTGTTCGAAGGAAGATATTTTGTTTTTGTGATTTTCTCGCACTGTCATCTCGTTATACAAAACCCGGTCTATTGGCTGGTGGGGATTACGGTACAACCATGATCCAACTGGCCCGCTTTTTTTATTGATTTCTCTCTCAAAATACTATAGTTTGGATAGAAAGTAAAGCCCCGTCCTGAGTTTGAAGGTTGATCTTCCCCCGATTTTACGGACACACAGTTAAGCTACCGTAGCCTGTTCTAACGCTTGTGGCGATATGTTTCCAAGCGTCGAGTGTCTTCTTATGCGGTTATAAAAGACCTCGATATATTCGAATATTCCAATCTGTGCTTCTGCTCTGGTTTTGAACTTTTCAAAATATACATATTCGGTCTTTAGCGTATGAAAGAAGCTTTCAGCTACAGCGTTGTCATAGCATTCGCCCTTTGCGCTCATACTCTGGAGCATTCCATGCTTGGTCAATGCTTTGCGAAAAGCTTCGCTTGCATACTGGCTACCACGATCTGAATGAAGAATCAAGCCGCTCGCAGGATTACGTCTTGAGACGGCCTGATTAAACGCAGCGACTGCAAGCTCCGCCGTTATTCTGTCTCCCATAGCCCAGCCAACTATTTTACGTGAAAACAAATCCAGTATCGTAGCAAGGTACAACCAGCCTGCTTCAGTCCAGACGTACGTTATATCCGACACCCATACACTGTCAGGCTCTGGGGCCGCAAACCGCCTCTGAAGCAGATTGGGGGCCACAGGAAGGCTATGTTTTGAGTTGGTAGTTGCCTTAAATCTGCGTTTCGTCTTCGCCGCTATGCCGTTTAACCGCATAAGCCGCGCTATGCGGTTCTTGCCGCATACGTGGCCTCTTTCCCGTATGTCAGTTGTTATGCGCGGACTCCCATATGAACCGCGTCCGATTTCGTAAGACTTCCGGATCTCCTCTAACATACGCTCGTCAGCCTGCGAACGTATGCTCCGGCGTTGTTTGCTCCATGCGTAATAACCACTCCTTGAAGCCTTTAAAAGACGGCACATCTTCTCCACCGGATGACAGCACCGCTGGCTGTCGATAAATACATACTTCATTGGCGGCGTTTTGAGAAGATGGCCAACGCTTTTTTTAAGATTACGTGATCCTCTTTAAGGCTCTCGTTCTCCTTGCGCAGCCGCCTCAACTCTTCTTCTTCCGGTTTTAAATGACCTTTGCCTGGAAAACTCCCAACAGGCCCTTCCGAAAGCTGGCTTTTCCACTTGCGCAGAAGGTTCTCATGTATATCGAGGCTTCTTGCCGCGTCGGTTATACTGCGTCCTTTCTCAGTAATCAGCTTTACAGCTGACAGCTTAAACTCCTTGTCAAACTTACGGTATCTTCTCGTCCCTTCCATGATGCACCTCCGAGTTTAAGTGTTATAACATTAACTCTTCGGTGTGTCCACAGAACCGGGGTAAGGCCATATTATTACCGTAGCCACGTAAGCACGACCTTATGTAAATCCTTAGACAAATAAAGTTAACTTCTTCGTCAAGACAAAAAACAGTCTTGTAGCCCACCATTTGAGCTTGGCGTAATTCAACACTTAATACATAATACAAAAACCCGCAGTCATTGAAAAATG
>SCQA01000299.1 GCA_004298725.1 bacterium | reverse complement strand
AAAAGGGCGGACACGGGGGCGTATAGCCAAGCGGCAAAGCGGTTATGACTTTGCGCGCTCCAGATACTTGTTTTCAGATGTGTCAACACGTATCACTTCGCCGTTGGATATAAAGCCCGGCACGTTTACGACAAGCCCTGTTTCAAGCGTGGCCGGTTTTTGCGACGCGTTTACGGTGGCGCTTTTGATGTTTGGCGCGGTGTCAACCACTTTAAGCTCCACCACCTTGGGCGGCTCTACGCCGACCGGCAGGCCGTCGTAGTATTCAATGGTGAATTTTATATTGGGTATAAGGTAGTAAACGTTGTCGCCAAGCACTTCGCCTGTAAGCGTTACCTGCTCGTACGTTTCGCTGTTCATGAATACGTAATCAGAGTTGTTGTCGTACAGGTATTCCATTTCGTGCTGTTCAAGGCTCGCTTTTTCAAGCTTGTCTTCGGAACGGAATCTATTTTCGACGCTTCCGCCGGTTTTGAGGTTTTTAAGCTTGGTTTGCACCATGCCGCGCCAGTTGCCGGGCGTAATGTGTTGAACCGTCATAACCCTGTACGGTTCTTTGTTGTAGAGCACCGTCATTCCCACTCTGAGTTGCGTCGCCTGTATCATTTGCTTGCACTGCTCCTTTAACTGATTAAGACGTAATTTTTTATTTTAACATATTGTTTTTTGTCATTTCAACAATTTTATTCGAAAGATGTTCTTTCGGAATTGTCCGTTATAAAAAACAGACGGGGATATTGAAAAAGCCCCGTCTGTCGATATTTCGCCTGAACAGGTTTTTAACGGTTACGGCTGAATTACCCCACCCATTGCTTTACATAAGCGTTCGTGCCTTTGCAGTTAAGTTTGTCAAAGAGAAGGTCGAAACGCGCTTCAAGCTCTTTGCCGATTTTCAGCTTGAGCTTTTCGTCCATATCCCAGAATTTCCGTTTGAACGGCCCAAAGCCCTTTTTTCTGGTTTTATAGATGAACTGCTCTTCCGTGTCGCCGGCTTTTTTTTCGTCGGCGCATTTGTCTTTAAGGTAAGCGTATATTTCTTCTTTCAGCGCCGGCGGAAATGAAGCGCTGTCGTACACCATGTTCTGAAAGCCGGTGGCGAGATGCACTTCGGCGGCCGTGCGCTTGGGGAATATGTCAAACGCGTCATCGGGAAGCGTTGAGGCGCCGTGTTGGACCGCGCCCGCGAGGCCGTAGGTTTTACGCGCAATCACCGAGAGTTTTTCTATTGTGTCAAAGTCAACCTTGACCTTCGCTATCGTTCCGTCCGGCATGGGAACTCCGCCGTGGGACGTGCCCGTTTGTATGCTTATTTTGCTTATGCCTTTTTTGCCGGAGCCGAGGGCCTTATTAAAACCTTCCATGAAGGCGCACAGCTCTTCTTCGGTTGAGTTCTTACCGCCCACTTCGCCTATTTCTCCGCCGACGGATATTATTACGCCCGCAGGCTCGTTAGCCCGTATGTAATTCGTAAGTATAGCTGTTGTGGCGAAGTTAGGCTCCTGCTGTTGCGGCACGCTTGGCTTTGAGAGGTCGACAACGGTTGAGGCGTCAATGTCAATGTTGTAAAAGTCCGCGTCAATGGCTTCTTTTATGAGGTCTTTAAGCGAGGTTACTTCCGCGTCTTTGTCTTTTGCAAAGTTTTTGGCGTTTACCTGAAAGTGGTCGCCCTGAATAAAGACAGGGCCTTTCCAGTTTTCTTTTATGGCCGCCGCAATGACGCATGCCGTATATTCGGCAGGCCGCTGGTCAGTGTAGCCAATTTCGCTTTTGGCTATTTCGAATATGAACGCTCCTGCGTCGTGTTTTTTGGCGGAGCGGAAAAGCGCCCGCGCCGTGTCGTAGGTAAGGCCCCTTATGTTAACCGCAGGAACTGTAAAACCTTTGCACTCTCCCCGGCCCATCGCGTCGTAAAGCCCCTGTATGGAAGCCGAACGGATGCCTACGCTCGACGCGAGTTGTTTTATTACAAGCCGGGTCGTTTTCTTGACTTCTTCGTTAGAATTGAATACGGCATTATGTATAAGGATGTCTATGCAGTCGTCCCGGAGGTCTTCTTCGCTGACTACTTGCAGGCCGCCTTTTATTTCACGCGCCACTCCCTGTAAACTATCGTAAAGGTACGCGATTGATCTGAATTCCATATATTCTCCTTTTAAGCAGTAGGTTTGTCAGCGGGCGCGTTCAGCGCCTGTAATAAAATTTATAAAGCCTTTCCGGCTTTGCTCCGGCAAGGTAAAGAGCGAGTAAGCGGATGTTTTTAACGGTATTGGCAACCGCCCCGCGCTCTTCCCATCTTCTCGGCGAGGTTGTAACGCGTTCATTTAGTAAAACGAAGCGGCCTTTTGCCTTTAATCTCTTAACACAATCCACGTCTTCCATCAAGGGAAGTTTGTTGAACCCGCCAGCTTCCATGAAAGTCGTTTTGCGCGCGAATATCGCCTGATCTCCGTATGTAAGCCCAAGTAGCCGCGAGCGAAGACGGGCAAGCGCCGCGATCAGACGTAAAGACGTTTTTTTGGAGTCTATGTCAAGCATGAAGGCCCCGCCGACCGCGTGTTCGTCGCCAAACGCGTTTTTCACGGCTGTGAGCCAGTCAGGCGGAAGAGTTGTGTCAGCGTGCAGAAAAAGAAGAACGTCGCCTTTTGCTGTTTTTGCGGCCGTGTCCATCTGTTCGCCGCGCCCTCTTTTGCATGAAATGAATTTAGCGCCGAGGCTTTTCGTAACTTCGCGCGTGTTATCGTCGCTTCCGCCGTCGGCGATTATAACTTCGCAAAGCCCGCCGATTGACGCCACGCAACGCCGTAAATTTTTAGCTTCGTTCAAGGCCGGTATGATGACGGATGTATACATATGCGCTGATTATAACAGAATGGCGGTTAAAACATGACGCTACTTAAGCGGCATGTCTCTTATAACCTTTAAAAGCGATGTCATTGTAAAAGGCTTTAGCACCAACGGGCACTTTGTTCTTTCAACGAAGTTTTTTATTTCAGGGTTTAAAACCGCGCCGGTTATTATAATAACGCTCTCTTTAAGCGCAGGCGATTTATTTACGGCTATGTCGTAAAGCTCCATGCCGTTTATGTCCGGCAATTTGATGTCCGCTATTACAAGTGAAAAGCCGTTTTTCTCAATAAGTTCCGCGCCTTCTTTTCCCGTTCCCGCGGCGGTCACATCGAAGCCCGCTCTTGTAAGAAATTCCGTTAAGGCCTCCCTTATGGTTATTTCATCGTCAACGACAAGAATTTTTTTGCCGGTCTGCTTTTCTTCCGAGGTTAGGGCGGTTTCAATGTCTATTGCTTTTTTCAGCTCGGTCCACTGTTCTTTTTCTATTATCGGAAGCTCTATGGTTACGAGCGCGCCGCCCGCCTCCGGCACTGTTATGTCAATGGCGCCGCCGTGCTCGGTGACTATGCCGTGCGTTATTGAAAGCCCAAGCCCAGTGCCTTTGCCGACCTCTTTTGTGGTGAAGAACGGGTCGAAGACTTTCTTGAGAATATTTTTTGGAATACCCGGGCCGTCGTCCTTGAAGGTTATGAGAATTTTATTGCGGTTTTTCCTTGTTTTTATTTCAAGCCTGCCGCTCTTGTTGTAATCGGTCATGGCGTCTTCCGCGTTGTTTATTATGTTTATGAAAACCTGCTGAAGTTGATAGGGGTCGGCCATGGTGTTTGGCAGGTTCGGGGCAAGTTCAAAAGCCGTCTTTATTTTATTCGCGCCGAGTGAATATTCTTTCAAGTCGAGAGTGCGCCGTATTATGTCGTTTATGTCAGTGAATTCGCGTTCGGTTTTTTGCGACCGCGCGAAGGTAAGGAGGTTTTGGACGATGCGCGCGGTCCTCAAAGACTCCTGATATATTTTTTTGAGCTTGTCCTTAACGTCGTCAAGTTTTTTGTCGCCGGGCATGTCCATCAGTATTTGGCTGAAGCCGAGTATGCCCATAAGCGGGTTATTCAGCTCATGGGCTATTCCGGCCACAAGCTTGCCCACGCTTGAGAGCTTCTCAGAGTGAAAAAGCTGTTCTCTCAGTTGTTTTTCATTGGTTATGTCGCGCGCCACGTGAACCG
>SCQA01000032.1 GCA_004298725.1 bacterium | reverse complement strand
TTTTAACTTTGACAGAGGCTATCGCAAAGATGACCATCATGCCGGCGAAAAGGCTTGAGAGCGCGTCTCCGGCGTTTAAAAAGAAAGGCAGGCTTCAAATTGGGGCGGATGCCGACATCGTGATATTCGACCTTGAAAAGATACAAGACACGGCTACGGTTGAAAAGCCCAACAGTTTTTCAACAGGCATCGGTTACGTGCTTGTAAACGGCAAAATAGTGAAAGACTTGAAGGGGCTTCGTAAAAGCGCGCGGCCCGGCACGGGGTTGCGCTCCGCCTTAAAATAGGCAGAAGATGAAGACAGCGTTTATTTATTCTGAAAAATTCGGCTCTGTTGTTTACTCGCCGGATCACCCAATGAGGCCGGTGCGTTTAAAGCTCACGCATGAGCTTATGAGCGCAACCAACGTTTTAAACCCGCCTTCGTCTGAAATTATCATTGCGCGGCTTGCCAGCGAAAAAGAGCTGTTACTTTTTCATACGCCGGAATATATTAAAATGCTAAAGGAAGCCGACACCGGCATAACGCCGGCTGACGGCCCTATGTATGGTTTGGGCTTTGGCGACAACCCTGTATTTCGCGGCGTTTACGAGTGGTCTTGCTACTCTGTCGGGGCATCCTTGCAGGCCGCGGAGCTGATAGCCTCGGGCAAATATGACAGCGCCTTCAACATTGCCGGAGGCCTGCACCACGCAATGCCTTCGCAAGCAAGCGGGTTTTGTTATTTGAACGACCCTGCGGTAGCTATAAAATATCTTGTAAGCCTCGGCAAAAGGGTGGCCTATGTTGACATAGACGCCCATCACGGCGACGGCGTACAGCACGCTTTTTACGATACAGACAAGGTTTTGACAATATCCCTGCATGAAAACGGGCAATGGTTATTTCCGGGTACGGGCTTTGCCGCGGATACAGGCACAAAAGACGGAAAGGGCTTTTCCGTAAACCTGCCGCTTCCGCCTGGTACCGGCGACGAGCTTTTTATAAAAGCGTTCCATGAAGTTGTTCCGCCTTTTGTCGAGGCGTTCAGGCCGGACGTGCTTGTAACCCAGCTTGGCGTTGATACCTTCGCTACGGACCCGATTACGCATTTAAACCTTACCACCAACGGTTTTGAGGAGATGCTATGCGCGTTTAAATCAATGGGCGTGCCGTGGGTTGCGCTTGGCGGCGGCGGGTATGATTTAAGCAACGTGTCGCGCGCGTGGACGCTCGCTTGGGCCGTGATGAATGATGTAATGGCGCCGGAGGCAGTGCCGCTGGAATTCATGAAGGCCAATAAAGAGATATTTAGAACGCCGCAACTTCGCGACAAGCCCCTTGAAAGCCTGCCGATAAAAGACGAAGACATCAAGGCGGTTTACGCGGACATCGCTTTTTTGAAAAAAACAGCGCTTCCGCTTGTAAAAAAAGCGCATGGTAAAAAGCGTTTTATTTAAACTGCCGCCCGCTTGACAATGTAACCGATGTGGGGCTATGCTTTGTTGAAGGCAAATCTTTTTGGTTATAAAACTATGGAAGGTTTGATTAATTTCTTTTTTTCTCCTCTCCCCTTTATACCCGTAGTGGTATTGAGGGAGAGGGTAGGGTGAGGGGTAAAGGTGAGGAAAAAACAGTTAACGGTTGTCGGAAAAGACATCTCAGAATTGATACCCGATACCTTTTGACTGCACAAAAGAATCAATCAGAGGTTTCCTATATTCGTAG
>SCQA01000298.1 GCA_004298725.1 bacterium | reverse complement strand
CGTCCGCCTCTTTATACGCCCTTTCCCGTTTCAAAATAGCGGTTTTTTTGGCCTCCTCGATTACAAGCGCCATTTCATCTTCTTTTTGCTTCAGCATATCTATAAAATTTTCACTCATGCCCTTTGCCTTTTACAATTATATAGCCGGCTAATTTTTCAAACTTCTTCTCTCCAATATATTTTACCATGAGAATATCGTTTACGCTTTTAAAGCCTTTTAAACGCGCCCTCGTCTCTATTATACGCAGGGCGGTCTTTTCACCCACGCCGGGCAACATCATCAAATCTTCCTTTCCCGCCGAGTTTATATCAACGGGAAAGCCGGGCATGGCGGAGCTTTTTTTCCGGATGCTCGAAGTGCTAAAGGGTTTTTTAGGTTGAGTTAGCGTGCTTAAAACTTGCGGCCCGGCATTAGCGGATGGAGTTCTGTGTTGCGTAGTTACAACTGGGGTTATTGAAAGACTGCGCGCATATCCGGCGATGAAAATAAAAA
Source organism: bacterium (assembly GCA_004298725.1). Classification (GTDB taxonomy): domain Bacteria; phylum Desulfobacterota; class GWC2-55-46; order GWC2-55-46; family GWC2-55-46; genus SCQA01. Next base: position 1,634 of record SCQA01000298.1, on the reverse strand, counting down.
AGAGCGCAACGGCAAACAGCAGAAAGGCTCCGCACCTTTTGTCCGCTCCGGCGCCCTTCATTGAGACTCCTTTACGACTGCTTTTTAGCCTTCTTTGACTTAGGCTTTTTATCCTTGAATAATTTATATTCGAGGCTGTCCACCAGCGCCTGCCAGCTCGCCTCTATTACGTTTTCAGATACGCCTACGGTGCCCCATCTGTCTTTGCTGTCGCCTGATTCAACAAGCACCCTGACCTTAGCGGCGGTGCCTTCGCCGCCTTCAAGGACTCTCACCTTAAAATCAATAAGCCTTACGTCTTTTATGGACGGGTAAAACCTTTCAAGCGCCTTTCTGAGAGCTTTGTCAAGCGCGTTCACCGGACCGTCGCCCTGGGCCGCCGTATGCTCCACCACGCCCTTGACCTCAAGCTTTATGGTTGCCTCGGAGCATGGCGCGCCGCCTTCCTTTTTCTTTTCGTCTATAACCCTGAACGAAAGAAGTTTAAAGTAGCTCTCCTTCTTCTTCAAGGCCTTTTGCATAAGAAGCTCAAACGAGCCTTCCGCGCCCTCGAACTGAAAGCCCTCGTGCTCAAGCGTTTTAAGTTCCGTCAGAATATTTTGCACGGCCTCGGAGTTGCTTTCTATATTTACGCCATACTCCTTAGCCTTGAATAGGATATTAGACCTGCCGGAAAGGTCGGAGACCAGCACCCTCTGCCTGTTGCCTACAAGCTCCGGCTTTATATGCTCGTAAGTCTTCGAGCTTTTAAGCACCGCGCTGACGTGTATGCCGCCCTTGTGGGCAAAGGCGCTCTCGCCTACATAAGGCTGGTGCTTTGAATGGGACGCGTTGGCGATCTCGTAAACGAAGCGCGACGTCTCCGTCAGCCTTTGAAGGCTCTCGCTACTTACGCAGTTAATGCCCATTTTAAGCTTTAAGGCCGGTATTATGGAACACAAGTTGGCGTTGCCGCACCTCTCGCCGAAGCCGTTTATAGTGCCCTGCACCATGCGCGCCCCAGCTTGAACCGCGCTAAGGGTGCTTGCCACCGCCATTTCCGAATCGTTATGCGCGTGTATGCCGATTGGACAGCGTACCTTCTCAACCACTTCGCGCGTAATCGCATACACGGCTGAAGGAAGCGACCCGCCGTTGGTGTCGCAGAGCACGGCAAAATCGGCCCCGGCATCTACCGCGGCCAGCAAAGTGCGCGCCGCGTATTCGGGGTCGTCTTTAACTCCGTCAAAAAAATGCTCTGCGTCGTAGAAAACCTTATCCGCCCTTTTTTTCAGGTAGCTCACCGTATCGAATATCATTTCAAGGTTTTCTTCAAGCGTAACCCTTAACGCCTTTTCAACGTGCAGTTTCCACGACTTGCCTACCACGGTAACGGCTGGCGCGCCGCTTGCGAGAAGCGCCTTTACATTGGCGTCGTCCTTTACTTTTATGCCCGCCCTTCTCGTGGAGCCGAAGCTTACCATTACCGCGTGCCTGAGTTTTTCAAGCTTTATGGCCTTGAAAAATTCAATGTCTCTGGGGTTGGAGCCGGGCCAGCCGCCCTCGATATAATGTATACCGAGTTCGTCAAGGCGAAGCGCTATGCGCACCTTATCCTCAACGGAGAACGAAATGTCCTCGGCCTGAGCGCCGTC